>CALGZV010000001.1 GCA_937934385.1 uncultured Clostridia bacterium
GTGGTCTCGTCCGGTCCGGCTTGACTAATCACTGAAAAAATATTATAATACAAATATTATATATTTGTAAATAGCCAAATCAGATAATAGTTAAGGAAGCTTATAAAATGCTGAAAAAAGATATTGAATGCGGATGGATATGTCCGGTGTGCGGAGGGAGACTGAGCAGTAACGGATGCAGTTATATATGTGGCTTGGGTCATTGTTTTGATATTGCCAAAAGCGGCTATGTTAATCTGATACTTTCAAGTAAAAGTCTGCACGGCGACAGCAAGGAAATGATACGTGCGAGACATGCGTTTCTTTCGTCGGGACATTACGGTATTTTGCGGGATGCACTGTGCGATACTCTGAGAAGGTTGCCGCTCGCGGAAAAAGATTCCGTAATACTTGATGCGGGCTGCGGAGAATGTTATTATACCGAGGCGGTGAAAAATGCGTTTCCGGAGGTCACGGTATTAGGAATAGATCTTTCAAAGGATGCGCTTTCAATAGGCGGTAAACGGCGCGCCGGAATAGAGCTTGCTGCGGCAAGTGTAAATGCTGTTCCGCTGTGCAGTGACTTTTGTGATGCTGTACTGTCGGTGTTTTCTCCGCTGGCTGCATCGGAATTTTACCGCGTTCTGAAGCCTGACGGTGTTCTTGTTCATGTTATACCGCTTGCAAGGCATTTATACGGTATGAAACAGATTATTTACCGCGATCCTTATGAGAATACCGAACTTCGCGATGCCCCTGAAGGATTTGTGCAGATATCGGAACGGCAGATATCCGGGAACATACATCTTACCCATGATGAGCTTCTGAATCTTTTTACAATGACGCCGTATTTTTACAGAACAAGTTCCGATGGAAAGAAACGTCTTGATGAGCTTGATACTCTCGATACTGAGATCGGATTCGGAATAATTGTGTACGGTAAGAAAAAATAAATCTTCTTAAAACTGAAAAAGTGAACTCTTATCCAAGAGTTCACTTTTTTAATCTTTGATCCCCGTTCCGTCAAAGCAGGGAATATAGCTTTCGTCGGCAGAAGAAAGCTCCTGAAGAAAGAAATGCCCGATATCTGAATTATAAAGATAGTCTTTAGCGTTTTCGTATTCGTTTCGGGTTATTCGTCTGGCAAGCTCCGGAAATTTTTCCCCGATGTCAGGACGCGGAGTATACTGTGACATCAGACTGAATATTACAGAGTCCTGCGGAAATCCGGCTATTCTGTCTATGACTCCTCTAGTGTTTTTTCCGGCACCCGGAAGTACAAGGTGGCGTACAAGCGTTCCTCTTACGAGGATTCCGTCTTTATCGGTAATACATTTCCCTGTTTGATTTATCATTTCCTGCACAGCAGCTTCGGCGATTTCGGGATAATTACGGGCGGATGAATATTCTTCTGCAAGCAGCGGAGAAGAATATTTGAAATCCGGAAGGTAAACGTCGACGATTCCGTCGAGTTTTCTGAGTGTTTCAATATTTTCGTATCCGCCGCAATTCCATACCACGGGTACTGGAAGTCCTCCGCGAAGAGCTTTAATTATAAGATCGGTAAAATGTGTCGGAGTTACAAGATTTATATTGTGTGCGCCATCATCTATAAGCCTGAAAAATATATCGCGAAGACGTTCAGGAGAAAGCTTGGCGGAAAATGCATCA
>CALGZV010000002.1 GCA_937934385.1 uncultured Clostridia bacterium
TGGCATAGAAATCGGCGCCTATTTTTTTTGCATAATCGGCTGTAAGTACTGCTCCTCCTACCATTACCTTGCAGTCTGGCTTGCTTTCCCGAAGCATTCTTATCGTATTTTCCATAGCTCCGAGTGTCGTTGTCATGAGTGCAGAAAGACCGATCAGGCGTACGTCTTTTTCGATTGCCGCTTTTACGACAGTTTCCTCAGGAACGTCCCGCCCGAGATCTATTATTTCATAGCCGTAGTTTTCAAGTACGGTTTTGACAATGTTTTTTCCTATATCGTGAATATCGCCTTTTACAGTTGCAAGAATTATCCTGCCTTTTGATTCTGTCTGCCTGCGCTCGGAACTCATTTTGTTTTTTATAACGTCAAAGCAAGCTCCTGCGGTGTCTGCTGCAAGGATAAGCTGAGGAAGAAAGATCTTTCCGTTTTCAAAGTGTATTCCTATCTCATCAAGAGCAGGAATCAACCGTGTATTGATAACCTCGTCAGGCTCCTGTTTTTCGAGCAGCTCAGCTGTTATACGGCGTGCGTCCTCTCTGAGTCCTGCGGAAATAGCGTATTCGAGTGAAATTTCGGGTGATGCAGAAGCAGGCTTTGTCTGTACATCACCGCTATACGCGGCGACAAAATCCGCGGAATTTCTGTCGATAGCGCGGAGAACCTTGAAAGCGCGTACCACGCCTGTCATTGAAGCGACATTAGGATTGATTGTCGGCAGAGAAAGACCGTTTTCAAGCGCCATGGAAAGGAAAGTATGATTGACAAGCTCACGGTTGGGCAGCCCGAATGAGATGTTCGATACACCGAGTACGGTCTTGAGACCGAGCTTTTGCGTGACTGTTCGAACTGCTTCAAGAGTTTCCGCAACGGCATCCTGCTCGGCTGAAGCAGTGAGTGTAAGACAGTCGATGAATACGTTTTCACGCTTGATACCGAGCGCGAGCGCACGGTCGAGTATTCTTTCTGCGATTGCAACTCTGTCGCATGCTTTTTTCGGTATTCCGTTTTCATCGAGCGTCAGACCTACGATTGCTGCACCGTATTTTGCTGCAAGCGGAAGTATTTCCGACATGCTTTTTTCTTCGCCGTTTACCGAATTTATTATAGCCTTTCCGGTATAAACCCGAAGGCCTGCTTCGAGAACCTGAGGATTTGTACTGTCGAGCTGAAGGGGAACATCGGATACGCTTTGTATGGCTTTGACGATCTTTACCATCATTTCACGTTCGTCAATGTCCGGAAGTCCGACGTTTACGTCAAGAATATCGGCTCCTGCGTTTACCTGCTCGAGCGCCTGGCGGAGTATGTAGTCGGTATCGTTATTTCTGAGAGCTTCTTTAAACAGTTTCTTGCCGGTCGGATTTATTCTCTCGCCTATGATACGCGGCTGCGAAAGTTTTGCCGATCTTGTACCGCTGCATACTACAGGTATTTCGGACGGAGCGCTGCGATGAGGAATGACCTGCTCTGAAAGCTCCTTTAATCCTGCGATAAATTCAGGCGAGGTACCGCAGCAGCCGCCTATGAGCTTTACACCCTTTTCCATGATCGGACGCATGAGCTTTACAAATTCGCGGCTGTCAATATTGAACTGTCCTGTGAGCGGATCCGGAAGTCCTGCATTAGGCTTAACTATCAACGGAACAGATGTATGTTCAAGCAGTTCGCTTATTACTTCGCTCAGCATGTCGGGACCGAGTCCGCAGTTTACTCCAAGCGCATCAACGCCGAGCCCTTCCAGTATTGTTGCGGCGCATACAGCGCTGCATCCTGTAAAGGTTCTTCCACTTTCTTCGAAGCTCATTGTCGCAAATACAGGGAGTGAAGTGTTTTCTTTTGCGGCGAGTACTG
>CALGZV010000003.1 GCA_937934385.1 uncultured Clostridia bacterium
CTCAAGAAATATTTTGAATGGAGTGGTTGTTCAAATGGTAAAGCCCCAGAAGCTCGGCAAAAACGTACGAATGAGCTTTTCCAAAATTGACGAGGCACTTGACCTGCCGAATCTTATTGACGTCCAGAAAAAGTCCTATGAGTGGTTCCGCCGCGAAGGACTTATGGAAGTTCTTCGTGATGTTTCTCCGATCACCGACTATTCGGGAAATCTGGAGATAGAATTTATAGATTATTCTATAGATCCCGTACCGAAGTACTCTGTCGAAGAGTGCAAGGAGAGGGACGTAAACTATGCGGCTCCTCTGCGTGTTACCGTTCGTCTTTACAATAAAACAACGGGTACGCCTATAGTAAAACAGATATTTATGGGCGATTTCCCTCTTATGACCGAAAACGGCACATTTATTATCAACGGTGCGGAGCGCGTTATCGTTTCGCAGATAGTTCGTTCTCCGGGTATGTACTACGATTCGACTCTTGATAAGACCGGAAAGAAGATATACACTGCCCAGGTCATCCCGTACAGAGGCGCATGGATCGAATACGAGACCGACATGAACGACGTCATGTATGTACGTATAGATAAGAACCGTAAGATGCCCCTTACAATATTTATCCGCGCACTCGGATTTGATACCGAGCGCGAGCTTATCGAGCTGTTCGGAGACGATCATTATCTCCGTGAGACCTTTGCAAAAGACGAGATGGAGAACGAAGCTCAAAAATATTCTACGAGTGCATCCGATGAAGCGCTTAAGGAAATTTACAAGCGTCTCCGTCCCGGCGATCCGCCGCTTGTCGAAAGCGCGCAGCTTCTCATAAACAACATGTTTTTTGATCCGAAGCGCTATGATCTCGGAGCTGTCGGACGTTATAAATATGATAAGAAAATGGATCTTGAGGACCGCCTCCGCGGTCAGATGCTTTCGCGTCCGTGCGTAAGCCTGACAACCGGTGAGCTTATCGGCGCAGAAGGAGATATCATCGATGACGCTATGCTCGAAGAGCTTCGCCGCGGCGCTGTCAATGAAGCTTATATCACCACAAGCGACGGCTCTGAACTTAAGCTCGTCTCTAACGGAATGGTATACCCTGAAGCTATACTCGGCTATGATCTTACCGATATCGGAATTAAACACAAAGTACGCTACAGTGTACTCTCCGATATCATCTCGGAAGTCGGAAATGAGCCGGAGGACGTAAAGTGCGAAGCTCAGAAGAGAATGCACGAGCTTTCTCCCAAGAACATAACCAGAGACGATATTATCGCTTCGGTAAGCTACATGATCGGTCTTTTCCATGACGTCGGAACCAACGACGACATAGACCATCTCGGAAACCGCCGTCTGCGCTGCGTAGGCGAACTGCTTCAGAATCAGCTCCGTATAGGCTTCGCACGTATGGATAAGATCGTCAAAGAGCGTATGACCGTTCATGACAGTGAATCGATCACGCCTGAGGCGCTTATCAATATCCGTCCTATAGTCACTGCAATCAGAGAATTTTTCGGTTCTTCCCCGCTCTCGCAGTTCATGGATCAGAACAATCCTCTTGCAGAGCTTACTCATAAGCGCCGTCTGTCCGCACTCGGCCCCGGCGGTCTGTCGCGTGAACGCGCGTCCTTCGACGTCCGAGACATTCACTACACCCACTATGGCCGTATGTGCCCGATCGAGACGCCTGAAGGCCCGAACATCGGCCTGATCAACTACCTCGCGTCCTACGCGAAGATCAACGAGTACGGCTTTATCGAAGCGCCGTTCCGCAAGGTCGATAAG
>CALGZV010000004.1 GCA_937934385.1 uncultured Clostridia bacterium
GATTTACCATGCGTACAGCGGCTTTAATGCCGTCGAGCTTGCTACATACTCTTTCGGTCAGACATTTAAGATCACGCCGATACAGCAGATTACTGCGATAAGCACGGTTGCAAACGGAGGATATCTGATTTCTCCCCACGTTGTCAGCAGAGTAGTTGACAAAGACGGAAACGTTATTTTCAGTGCAGATGAAAATCCGCGCAGGCAGGTAGTAAGTTCAGAAGTATGCAGCACTCTTGCCGACATACTTGAGGAAGGCGTTTCTACCGACGGCGGCGCTAAGAATACATATGTTCCCGGATATAAGATTGCTGCAAAAACCGGAACTTCGGAAGTTCGTGATGTATTTGACGAAAACGGAAATTCCTATCTCCGTGTAGGATCGACTGTTGCGTTTGCGCCGTCCGACGATCCTCAGATAGCGTGCCTTATCATTTGTGATGAGCCTATGGTGTCGCAGGTGTACGGTGCATATGTTGCCGCTCCGTATGTTGCTGCCGTTATGGAAGAGATACTTCCTTATATAGGTGTTGAACGGAACTGGAGCGAGGAAGACCGGGCGAATATGAATACAACAATCCGAAATTATGTCGGCTCAAATGTTTCGGATGCGATCTCGGCTATGAAAAATCTCGGAATAAAGTATAATATAGTCGGAGACGGTGATACAGTAACGTATCAGTCTCCTGCCGGAGGAAACAGCTTTAACAAGGCGAGCGGAACGGTTACAATTTATTGCGGAGACGCAGTACCGAACCAGTATGTTACTGTCCCCGACTGTATGAATATGACAGCGTCAAAAGCAAATCAGGCTATTATAAATGCAGGGCTGAATCCTGTTATCACCGGAACGACTAACAATGTATCCGGAGCTACGGCAGTAGTTGTATCTCAGTCCCCGGCAGCGGGAGAAAGCGTCCTTTACGGGAGCACAGTAACCGTAACGATGCGGTTCCTCGGCGATACGGATGCATAAAAATTTGTGTGTCATATTTTCCTCCTAAAGTACATATATCTTAATTAAAATAAAAAAATTCAAATCAGATATGTAAAAAAATATCACGGATAATTTCCGCGTACAAAAGACGTATAAAATTCATATTAAATGCTCGTTTGAGCTGCTTGATTTTGTTGCGTTATTTTATACGCGGAAAGGATCCGTTTATGCATTGGGATCAGTTGTTTTGTGATATTCCGATACTTGATATATGCGGAGGAGTTCGCCGTGATTTTGATTCGGTGACCTCGGACTCGCGAAGTGTCACACCCGGAGGAGTATTTGTTTGTCTTGAGGGAAGAAACGCGGACGGTCATGCTTATATAAAAGACGCTGCTGAGCGCGGTGCGGCTGTGGCTGTTGTTTCACATGCGCCGGATAACTCTCCGATTCCTTTTGTTGTTGTCGATTCAGTAAGAGCGGCATATGCAACTCTCATGAGCAATCTTAACGGCCGTCCGGGTGATCGGCTGCGTCTTTTTGCAGTAACAGGGACAAACGGTAAAACATCTGTGTCGACATTTCTGCGCGAGATCTTTAAAACTGCCGGATATAAAACAGCGCTTGTCGGTACTATCGGCGGTAATATGACTACGCCTGATCCCGATGTTCTTTATCCTCTGCTGCGTAAGCTTGCAGATGACGGAACAGAAATTGTCGTGATGGAGGCGTCATCGCATGCGCTGGCGCTGAAAAAACTTGCTCCGCTGTCTTTTGAATGCGGTATGTTTACTAATCTCACGATGGATCACGGTGATTTTCATCCAACTGTTCAGGATTATTTTGAGGCTAAAGCCAGCCTTTTTGAACAGTGTAAGACGGGGATTTTTAATCTTGATGATAAATTCGGAAGACATCTTTTTGACAGGAAGCCAAGCAAAAATGTCTATGGAATATCGGCTTGTGAATCTCCTGCTTTGGATGCTGATTTTTCGGCAAGAAACATAATACTTGACGAAAACGGTGCCAGATACGATTTGGCTGCTCCGTCTGATATATTCCGTATCTGGACAGATATGCCGTGGAAATTTGCCGTTTATAATACGCTTACAGCTGCGGCATGCGCGTATATCAGCGGTGTTGAATATAAATATATTCAAAAGGCGCTTTCAGAGATGAAATGTGTCAGCGGACGCCTTGAAAGATACAATCCGGGAGGTTCGTATCCGGGATATCCGCGTATCTATATAGATTATGCTCATACTCCGGATGCTCTCGAAAACTCAT
>CALGZV010000005.1 GCA_937934385.1 uncultured Clostridia bacterium
TGTGTGTAAGAGGGATGCACTGTAATCTCTCCGGTATAGAGAACAAGGCGAAGGCGCTTATTGACAGCGGCGTATCATATGATACCGTCGCGCTGTATACGATAGAGGCGGTTACAAGAACACTCGAACAGCTTACTCAGAATGCCGAAGCTGAATTCGGCAAAAGACCCGTACTGTATGCAGGGGGAGTCACAGGCTGCTCTTTGATAAGGGAGAGACTGACTGCGGGAAGAGAGGCGTATTTTGCTCCCACTGAATTTTCTTCCGACAATGCTGCGGGAACGGCGCTTTTGTGCAGGAGAAGGCATCTTTCGGATATATCGGATATGTGAATTAAAAATCTTTTACGGTAATCAGCACAGAGTGAGTTCCGGATAATATATACCGTATACAATACGGAGAAATATGAGAAATATACAGAAGAGAGGATCGGCTTTATGGAGCATAACGCAGGAAGCGGCGCGGCGGATACGCGCGCCTTTACCGTAACTCAGATAAATGAATACGCGCGGATGCTCATAGATGAAAATCCGGTCATGAAAAATGTTTATGTCAGGGGTGAGATATCCAATTTTGTGAATCACCGTACCGGACATATGTATTTTACCCTCAAGGACGACGGCGGAGTACTTAAATCGGTAATGTTCCGCTCGAATACCTCCAAGCTTCGGTTTATGCCCGAAAATGGTATGCGCGTAGTTGCGCACGGAAAGATCTCGGTATTCGTTCAGGGCGGACAGTATCAGCTTTATGCCGACGGTCTTGAACCTGACGGAGTCGGAGCGCTTTATATAGCATATGAGCAGCTGAAACGCAGGCTTGAAGCCGAGGGTCTTTTCGATTCCTCGCGGAAAAAGCCGATTCCGAAGATACCGGCACGCGTCGGCGTAATTACTTCACCGACGGGCGCGGCCGTGAGGGATATTCTTAATATTACCGGACGGCGGTTTCCGTATGCAGAGGTGATCATATTTCCGTCTCTTGTTCAGGGGGACGGCGCTGCATCGCAGCTGTGCGAGGGAGTGAAATATTTTAACCATACAAAGCGTGCCGACGTTATAATAATAGGACGCGGAGGCGGATCTATCGAGGATCTGTGGGCGTTCAACGACGAGACTCTTGCGAGGACCATCGCGGCTTCGGATATCCCTGTTATTTCTGCGGTGGGGCATGAAACGGATTTTACTATAGCTGATTTCGCAGCTGACCGGCGTGCGCCTACGCCGTCTGCGGCGG
>CALGZV010000006.1 GCA_937934385.1 uncultured Clostridia bacterium
GAAAATATCACCATCAATCACCAAATGGTTACTGCCATATATCCATTCATATTTATCATTAATCACTTCCCCTGTTTTCAGAATAGCAGCAAACAAGTCGAAACGCCCGTGAAGGTCGGATACGGCAAATGTTTTAGCATACTCGGTACGGTCTTCCCATGCCGGACGTTCAAAATTCTCAATCTTATTAATGGGTACCTGAAAAAGGAGTTGATTATCATCCGAATACACATCCAGCTTCAATCCGGCTGGTAATCCGGATTCTTCACGAATGTTCAATGTATTCTCTTTAGTCACTTCCAGAATTTTAAGTTTACCGTTTTCATAGAAAAGGTAAGGGCCATCATTACGGAAATGAGTGATTTCAGCTATGTCCGGTCCCACGGGAGTCAGATCTTCCCCGCACGAATAAAAGGCCGTGATGAACAAACCCAAAAGGAAATAGATGCTATATATCTTTTTCATAATTTCTATACGTTAATGCGTTAATTAATGCAATTCATATTCCGGATTCTGAACCATATTCTCATTGTACTCCATTTCGTGGTTAGGAACAGGAAGAACGATTTTATAATAACTCCAATCAAACTCTACCGCTTCATTAGGAACTTCGCTCAAATAATCTTCACGTATCACTTTCTTGTTATTTCTAAGTAAATCAAAGAAACGTTGTCCCTCTCCCCAGAATTCAATGCGACGCTGTTCAAGCACCAGATCCAGATTTATATCTTCATCTGCCACAGCATCCAGATCCTTACCCGTACGTGCATAAATAGGTTTCAGATACTTGCGCGTATTAGGTATATCATTCCTCTTAATCGCAGCTTCAGCTGCATTCAGATAGAGTTCCGACAGACGGAAAACCGGGATATTGGCATCTTCATACGATTTAGAACCTTGTGCCGGATATTTCAAGCAATAAGGTTTACTGCTACTTGCCGTAGACACCATCTGACTACGAACATCATCGGAATTGTCTTTCATGTAGTCTTTCCAATACTTTTCGGTAGCTATCAGATTATATTTGGTGCTAAGATAACCAATGGATGATTTTCCCGGACTATCAGTTGTCAGATTCACAATTTCGAACAACAGTTCACTATTGAACGGAGTAGCCCATATCTTGGCATATTCATCATTGGTCCACAACTTATAGCCTTGTTTTTCCGCACCTTTGATAGCTTCGGCAGCCACATCGTATGCCTCTTTGTCATTCCCCATATAGAGATAAACCCGGCTTAATAATGTCATTGCCCCCCATTTATTGATCTTACCCTCTTTCTTTACCGGACGAAGCAGCTTCACCGCATCTGTCAGGTCGTCTGTGATGGCCTTATAACATTGGGCGGTCGTATTGCGGGAAGGTTTGATATTCTTATCTTCTACCACTTTATCAATAATGGGCACAGCCAGTGATGCCCCGTTATCTTTCAGATAAGGATACCCGTAAATACGTGTCATATCGAACAGCAACAAGGCACGTATTGCCAAAGCCTCTCCTTTCAAGTCATTATAATACTCCTGCTCTGTCAGCTTCTCCAGTTTCGGAGTTGTAATTTCCCGATCGGGAACAAGCTTTATCTTTTCAATATCCTTATTAAACTTTGTTTCGTCAATTTCATATACCGTACTGTTTAAGTATGCTCCGTTATTTATATCGTCTGTATAACACCAGAAGAAAGGCTTAAGAGCTAACGGAACATATCTGTAAGCAGAAAGTGTCAAAAGGCTGTCTATAATATTAGAAACATCGAGCTTGTTATTCAAACTTGAAACATTTGACACATATTCTTTTGCGGTATTTCCATGTCCGAACATACAGTTGATGTCAGAATAAATATCGATCTTGTATCCGGCGGATTTTAAATCTTTAAGTATATTTTTACCGCCTGAGTCCCATGATTTTTCAAAAAAGTCATACTGTGGAATCTGATATGCATCTTCTTCGCATGCTGTCATTATAAAATTAGCTGCCGGTTTTGTCCTTGCATGTTCCGATATGGCATTTGTATAGCTCGTAAAACCGTCTAATTGCTGAAAAAATTCAGGATCATTTTTAAGAACTTCTTCTATAAATTCATAGTCAAGCCTGTCCATGAGAAAAACAAGCGTATTTTGTTCTGCCGAATAATCAACTATTTCGTCTGTGGACAAATAATAATCGTAATCCTTTATTTTTACAGCGTTATCTCCTGTATATATAGTAATGAGAGCAACCGACTGCATTACTATAAGCAACGCAGAAACAATTGATACTGTACTGAACCAAGCTTTTTTATTAAAATATTGAATGATATACGGGATTAAAGCTATTACAAATAAAATGGCGAGCCCCGCAAGCATCTTTTCAGTTTGATTTTGCCAGTCTATTGTATCTCCTGTAAGCACACCTAATTTACCGTTTAAGAAATTTCCCTGAATATATCCGCATATTGTAACTGCGAAAACCCCGCTTACGGCATAACGGAAAATTTTTCCTTTAAAAACTGAGAGCAGGAAAGAAAGAAGAATAAAAACTAAAACTGATACCGCTGCCATAACCGGAGTTATTTCAATTATATCAAAAGAAAGAGAGTCACTGCTGAAAGCTGTTATTTCAATCGGACCGAAAAAAAGAAAAGTAAAGCAAAACGCAAGAGAAGCCGAAGCTGCAGCTAAAAGTCTTCTTGTATATTTTATATCATCTTTCCACAAGGCAATTAATTTTTTTTTGAATTTACTGTTTTTATCACATTTGACAATTTCGCTCAAAAAATCATCTCCATTTGAAATCAATTACAGTGTTATCTAAACAAATATAAAGGATCTTTTTTATTTATAGAGTATTATAAACTAAAATCCATATAAAGTCAAGCGCTTTAATCAATCTTAAGAATTTTGATTGAATACATTCTTAAATATCAATAACTTTATAAAAAATGTGCAGCCATTAATTTGGCTGCACAGAATATATAATATTCATTATTTTACACTTAATTTATATCTGTTATTTCCGATGTCTGAACAAACAGGCAAAAATTATTCCGACTGCGAGAATTACTGCCGAAACTGCGGTCAATATAATATCGGTAACGGAAAGCTCATATTGTACGAAAGATTTTTCATCATGAGGAGAATCCGGATTTTGCGCTTCCCGACTGATACCTGCATTAAATCTTCCCTGCACGTTTCCGCTATCGGTATTATTCTCCGTAATACCTGACGGTGATAGCTCAGATAAAATTCTGTCGCTTTTATCTGAAGGCGCAGTCTGTTCGGAACCTTTATTATCGGCTGATTCCTGCTGATTCTGTAC
>CALGZV010000007.1 GCA_937934385.1 uncultured Clostridia bacterium
GGTGAACAAGTTTGTATCCTGAAGAACGATACCGAGCGAGCGGCGAAGGTCAGATTTCTTTATCTTATTTATATTGATACCGTCATAGCGGATCTTTCCGTCCGCGATATCGTAGAAGCGGTTTATCAGGTTTGTTATCGTAGTCTTGCCCGCGCCTGTAGCTCCGACAAACGCGACCTTCTGTCCCGGCTCGGCAAATACCGAAACGCCGTGAAGCACCGTCTTTTCAGAAGTATAACCGAAATCAACGTCGGTCATACGCACGTCGCCCGTGAGAGCTGTATATGTAACGCTTCCGTCTCCGTGCGGATGCTTCCATGCCCAGAGTCCGGTATGCTTTTCGGTCTCGGAAATATTTCCGTCCGCGTCATGCACAGCATTGACAAGAGTAACATAGCCTTCGTCGTCCTCAGGCTTTTCATCCATGAGCGAGAAAATACGCGCTGCGCCTGCCATACCCATGACTATTGAGTTGATCTGCTGCGATACCTGGTTTACATTTCCGGTAAACTGCTTCGTCATGCTGAGGAACGGCACAAGAATATCCACCGTCAGAACTCCGACTCCGCCGACGATACTGCTTATTCCGACATTCGGTATCTTTGATAGTACAAAGAGTCCGCCGAGTGTTGCACAGAGAACGTAAAGCACGTTTCCGATATTCATTATGATCGGTCCGAGTGAGTTCGCATATGCATGCGCGCGGAAGCTGTCCTCATAGAACTGTCCGTTTATCTCGTCAAAGCCTTCTTTCGCCTTTTCCTCATGGCAGAACACCTTGATGACCTTCTGGCCGTTCATCATCTCCTGGATATATCCCTCGGCGCGTCCGAGAGATTTCTGCTGACGGATAAAGTATTTTGCAGAGCCTCCGCCGATCTTCTTCGACACAAATATCATCGCAAGCACGCCTACAGCGACGATAAGCGTCATCCATACGCTGTACCACAGCATTATAAACAGTACCGAAATAACTATTATACATGACTGCAAAAGGTTCGGAAGCGACTGCGACACAAGCTGTCTGAGCGTATCTATATCGTTTGTATAGTAGCTCATTATGTCTCCGTGCTTATGCGTATCAAAATAGCTTATCGGCAGATTCTGCATTCCGTTGAACATGCCGCGGCGCATCTTGCACAGAAATCCCTGAGTTATATACGCCATGAGCTGAGTATATGTAGCTATAAAGATGATCGACAGCACATACAGCACGATAAGCACTGCTATCATCGGCACGATCTCTCCGAGAGCCGCTTCAACATTGATACTCTCTATTCCGGCCTCAGCCGCCTGTTCAAGATATCTCGTTACAACGCCGAGAACCTTCTGCGTAAAGATCGCAGGGATCGACGAAACTATTGCCGAAAAGATTATACAGAATGCGGTCAGCGGAACAAGGCGCGGATAGCTCTTATAAAGCAGCTTCAGGACTCTACCGAGCGGCCCGAAGCCGCGCTTTTGTTTGTTTATTCCGGAATTCGGTTTACTCATCGCTTCCGCCTCCTGTCTGCTGAGAATATATTTCGCGGTAAATATCACTGCTGCCAAGCAGCTCGCTGTGAGTTCCCGCAGCGGATATCTTTCCGCCGTCCATAACTATTATGCGGTCAGCGTCCTGAACGGACGAGATACGCTGTGCTATGATGATTGTTGTGGTTTCGGGAATGTATTTCCCAAATCCCAAGCGAATGAGCTTGTCTGTCTTTGTGTCGACCGCGCTTGTGG
>CALGZV010000008.1 GCA_937934385.1 uncultured Clostridia bacterium
AAGCGGAACCATTTTTCTCTCAGCCATTTGCGTTCTCCTTTCCGGCAGCCGCCTTTTTCTTTCTTCCGAAAAGTCCCTTAAAGAAGCCTGACACAGGAGCAGTCACGCGGTCAAGCGCCGCGCGCAGCTCAGGGCTCGAACGGAAGAGCATGATAACGATAAGTACGATCGAATAGATCAGCATGCGGTAGGTGGACAGGAAACGCAGCCATCCCGGAAGGACGGTAAGCACAGTCGCCGCGATTATAGCGCCGAGTGTCGAATTCATGCCTCCGAGTACGACGAAAACAAGAATATTTATACTCATTGTATATCCGTAGTCGCTCGCGCCCGCGACCGCCTGACCGTTATAAAATGCGAAGAGTACTCCGCCGATTCCGGCAAAGAATGCGGAGATCGTCAGCGCGGTGAGCTTATATTTCTTCAGATTAAGACCGATACTCTCTGCTGCGATCTTATTGTCGCGGATCGCCTTTATAGCGCGTCCACGCTGAGAATGAATGAGATTAAGTATGATCCAGACCGTGATAAACGCCATTATAAAGGCGACCGTGAACAGCTCGCGTTTGCCGAGCTTTCCGATATCGTAGATTCCCTGTGCGCCGTTGCAGATAACGGTGCCGCCCTCCTGTGCGCCGAAGCCGACCGTTCCGAGCTTGAATTTAAGTCCGTTTTCGGTAAGCAGAACGTTTACGGACTGGCAGAGCTTCCATATTATCTCTCCGAAAGCAAGCGTAACTATAGCAAGATAGTCTCCGCTGAGGCGCAACACGACAGCTCCGATTAGAAAGCCGAACACGCCTGCCATAACGCCGCCTGCGGCAAGCGCGATAAGTATGCGCAGGATCTCGTTCATCTCCGGATTCATGACGTATATCAGCTTCGAGAGGAACGCGCCTACGAATGCTCCGACACACATAAATCCCGCGTGTCCGAGCGAGAGATCGCCGAGGATTCCAACTGTGAGGTTAAGCGATACTGCAAGTATCACATTGAAACAGATCGAGATAAGCCAGCCCTGCATCGCATTTTTCAGCGAGCCGAAGCTGATTATCATTACAATGTAGAACAGAAGCATTCCGGCGAGCGTCAGATATTTCTTCTTGGTCGATGACCGCATTTCAAGCTTTTTCACTGCCATGCCTCCTTATACCTTTTCCTGTATCTTCTTACCCATAATACCGGTAGGCCTGATAAGAAGAATTATTATAAGAATTACAAACGCGAATGCGTCTGTCAGATTTCCGACTCCGAAGCCGTTAAGATAGTAGCGGCTGGGCTGTTCAATAATTCCGAGCAGAATTCCGCCGATCATAGCGCCGGGAATCGAACCGATACCGCCGAATACCGCGGCGGTAAAAGCCTTTATACCGGGCATTGAGCCGGAATAAGCGCCGATCTGTCCGTAGGTACCGAGGTACAGAAAGCCCGCCACTCCGGCAAGCGCAGAGCCGATAGCAAAGGTAAGCGAGATCGTCGAGTTAACGTTTATACCCATGAGCTGAGCGGCGTCCTTGTCCTCGGATACCGCCAACATCGCTTGACCCTGCTTTGAATATTTCATGAATATGGAAAGAGCTATCATTATTATTAGAGCTGCGGTGATGTTTACGATCGCTGAACCTTTTACTATGCCGACACTGAAATCGAGCGCCTTGACGGTGTAGCTCTTATTTGCCGTACCGAAGGTGAGCAGCGCAACATTCTGGAGAAGATAGCTTACTCCGATAGCCGTGATAAGCACTGCAAGCGAGCTTGCGCGGCGAAGCGGCTTGTACGCTACCTTTTCGATCGTGATTCCTAGTACCGTACAAACTATAACTGATACAATAACCGCGACCGCCGGGTTTTCCGTTGCGTTTGACATTATCTCATATGTAGCTATGCCGCCTATCATGATAACGTCACCGTGAGCAAAATTAAGCATCTTTGCAATTCCGTACACCATCGTGTATCCGAGCGCTATCAGAGCGTACATGCTTCCGAGACTTATTCCGTTGATAAGCAAGGATAGAAATTCCATACTGTACCTCTTTCATGTTGATCCATAAGTTTTGTTATATCCGAAAGCTTTCGGACATATGGCGGCGCAGAGCGTTTTTTATATCTGCGCTCCCATATCTCCGGAAGCACATGCGGGACGCCTTTTCCGCCCGCATGGATCCGAATTATCTTGGAATATAATTTTTTGTTTTTTTGTTTTTCGGGTTCCTGAGTATATTTGGGAATCTGTATTTTCGGAAAAACATGTGTGCGTAAACGGCGTCCCACATGCGATCCGGGTTTATCTTGGAATATAAAATAATTTTTTTATTTTTGTGATTCCTTTGTATATTCCGGAATCCGTTTCCGCACCTTGCGGGAAATTATTACTTTATCGGCTTTGCCTGATAAAGTCAGTTGAGAGCTTTATAGCTTCCGCCCTCTATGTACATGGCTTTTGCGTCCTTTGTAGGCTCGCCTGCTGCATTCCATGTCATCTTGCCCGTTACACCGTCAACGGTGATCTGGGGCATAGCTTCGACAAGCTTGTCACAAAGCTGCGACGCGCTTATAGAAGCGTCTTTAACGTCCGCCTTTTCGAGAGCCGCCTTGACGGTGTATACCGCGTCGTAAGCGTCAGCTGCGAATTGGTTCGGGACCTCGTCATTATATGCTGCCTTATAGGCCGCAGTGAATTTCTGGGACTTTTCATCAGCGGAATCGGCTGCGAACGGCGTGAGAAGCATTACGCCCTCTGCCATATCGCTGTCCTTGCCGAGCTGACCGATAACTCCGTCAAGTCCGTCACATCCGAAGAACTTGACATCAAGTCCCTGTGCATTTGCTTCCTTCAGAATCATAGAAGCAGCTTCGTAGTAGATCGGAAGGAACACAAGATCTGCGCCGGAGGCCTTTACAGCCTGAACCTGCGTTGAAAAATCCGTGTCTCCGTCTGTGAAGGTCTGTTCCGAAACGATCTCAAAGTTTACATCGGTAATGCTCTTAAAGCTGGAGAGCAGTCCCGTGGAGTAAACCGTGGTCGAATCATAAATAACAGCGACCTTCTGCGCAAGCTTCTTTTCACTGATATACTTCGCGGAAGCCGCGCCCTGGTCGGGATCAGAGAAGCAAATGCGGAATGCATTTTTCGGCTTGATGCATTCAACCGCGGAACCGGAAGGTGTGAGCAGGAACATGTTATCCTTTTCAGCCTCAACCGCAACCGCCTGACATGGTGTACTGGTTACCGTTCCGATAAGCAGCTTTGCACCGTTGTCCTTGATAGTGTTGTATGCTTCAAGCGCAAGGTTTGTAGTGTTTGCGTCATCCTGGTAATCAAGCTCAAGCTTCATACCGTTTACGCCGCCTGCCGCGTTGATCTCTTTGATCGCCAGTTCCGCGCCGTTTTTGACGGCGGTTCCATAGGTTGCGGCAGTTCCGGTGATCGGTCCGATAGCGCCGATTTTAAGAACGCCTTCGCTGTCCTTATCGCCGCATGAACCAAGCACCGAGGCACATGCGAATACAGTTGCAGCAGCAACTATACCGGCAAACACCCTTTTGAGTTTGCTATTCATGGTTTTTCTCTCTTTCCGACCGGTCGTTTATTCGCCGGTCTATTATTTATTTAAATAAAAAGCATTTTCGTTGCAGCTTCCGAAAATGCTTAATATTTATCAGATTTAAGCTCAATGTCACCGACATTTTTCTCTTTCCAAAATATTAGGGCATTTACACAGATTTTTATGTATCACGACCGGTTCTGATATAAGCTGTATAATATCGTTTATTGCTGATACGGATTTTTTCACGGCTGAGATAATAATTATATATATTCCGCGCGCGAAAACAAAAAACGGCACTGTCAGCGCAAAAACAGTACCGGAAACAATTGTATTCTTCTTTTTATATTCGGAGCGGCTAAAGTCATTTCCGTATTTGCGCGCACACTTACGCGCAAAAAAAGCAGGCATGCGGCACATGTCTTTATGCATAGACATATTGTACTTTGATACTGCTCTGAACTTCATTGTGCGGTATTACCTTTCAATAGAGTTTAGCCGTTGCTGTATGCTGTGCAACTTTTATGTGAGTAGTATATCATATTTTAATTGTTGTGTCAACATTTTTTTACATGTATTTTACATTTTTTGTTTCACAATAAATATATTTTTTACATTAATATTTGATAATTAAAATGGAAGATAAAAAATATTTACCGGATTGAGTAGAAAATTTCCCCCGATGAAAAAATCTAAAAGTATTTCTGAACTCAACAGGTTTTCCCTTAAAGAAGTAAAATGACAAGTTTGCAATTCTAAGCCTTCCCCCTTTTCGCTTTTCCCGAATATGATCCCATGGTTCGGGAGAAGCAATAAGAGGGAAGGTTCTTTGTATAATATTATCTTAATGCGTTGCCCTGTTATTGTGTTTATACGGATTTCATGTCATACCGTAAAATTCTTTGATACCGTTATAAACT
>CALGZV010000009.1 GCA_937934385.1 uncultured Clostridia bacterium
CGATCCGCCGCCGGAATTGTCCGGTTGCTGACGGAAAACCTGCGAATTTCCCGACGGTGTCTGCGATATTTGTCCGACGATGTCCGATTCGGCGCGTATCCCCTTTCGTCTGAGGTCTTCTGCGATGGCACCTGCTTTCACGGTCGCTTCATCACCGAGGGCCGCTATATAGAGCGTCGGTTTTCCTTCTTCGGGATATTCGGCTCCTGTTTCCTCCATTGCGAGAATAAGGCGGTTTATACCCATTGCAAAGCCTATACCGGAAAGAGCGGGACCGCCGACAGATTCGATAAGACCGTCGTATCTTCCGCCGCCGCCGAGAGCATTCTGCGCGCCGATTCCGGAGAATTGGTACTCAAATACTGTTTTTGAATAATAATCAAGACCGCGGACGATCTTAGGATCATTTATATATTCGATTCCCATCATATCAAGAGTGCGGAGCAGGGTACTGTAGTGCGATGAGCAGTCGCCGCATAGATAATCGGTCGTTTTGGGGGCATTTTCCGCGAGCTTTTTGCATATTTCGCATTTGCAGTCAAGTATACGGAGGGGATTGGTATGCAGTCTGCTTTTGCAGGTGTCGCACATTTCATCAATATGCGCCGAGAAATATTCAACAAGTGCCTTGTGATAATCTGCGCGGCAGGTCTTGCAGCCGATGCTGTTTATTTTCAGCACATTCGGGATTCCGAGCCGGCGGAGAAAGGCAGCTCCGAGAGCGATTATCTGTGCGTCGGCTGCTGCGCTCGGTGCGCCGAACATTTCGACGCCGAACTGATAAAATTCACGGTACCGTCCTGCCTGCGGCTTTTCGTGACGGAAGCAGTTTATTATGTAGTAAAGCCGTAGAGGCATGGTATCGCCGTAGAGTCCGTTCTCTATGACCGACCGTGCTACAGATGCAGTGCCCTCCGGACGGAGTGACAGGGTTTTTCCCTCGTCTCCGTCCTCAAAGGTGTACATTTCTTTCTGTACTACGTCGGTCGTGTCTCCGACGCCGCGCTGAAACAGCTCGGTAGATTCAAATGTAGGAAAGCGTATTTCCGAAAAACCGTACATTGCAGCGGTCTCTCTTGCTACAGCTTCGATATACTGCCATTTTGCGGTCTGTCCCGGAAGAATATCGTTTGTTCCGTATGGCTTTTGTATCATGTGAGTGTCAATTCCTTTCGTTTATCCGGAGGCTTCTGCCTGCTCCGTTTTAAAAGACGAGGTATGAGCTGACCGGAATACCGTACATTCATCTGTACGGAAATATAGTATATGATAGCATTTATCACATTGCTTGTCAAGAAAAAGAATGCGAAATGCCGGTTTTGCTGTGTACTGTATAATTATTTTATAAAATCGAATTCGAAATCATACATCGATACGGTATCCCCGTCTGAGCATCCTGCCTCTTCGAGCTTTTCGATAACTCCGCTGCTCTTGAGTATACGCTGAAAATATCGGAGCGATTCGCGGTCTTCAAAGTTGACCGAGCCGACAAGATTCCAAAGCCAGTCTCCCTCGACGTAATATACTCCGTTTTCGCAGCGTATTTCAACGTCATGGTTTCCGCGGTCGATAACGCTTTCATCGGGACGGTCCTCGTATTCCGGCTCGTACACAACTACGGGAGGAAGTCCGCGCAGACGCTGTGACACGGTCAGGAGCATCTGATCGATATTCTGTCTTGTTGCAGCTGAAATAAAGATAAGCTCGGTATCCGATTCGTCCG
>CALGZV010000010.1 GCA_937934385.1 uncultured Clostridia bacterium
AGCCCATGATTTGTTTGCCCATACGTGCTTCAATAAGTTCTGATATGCCGTCAAAGGAGCCGCCGCATATAAACAGAATATTTTCAGTGTTGATTTGTATAAATTCTTGGTTAGGATGCTTACGTCCGCCTTGAGGAGGAACGTTTGATACGGTTCCTTCAAGAATTTTAAGAAGTGCTTGCTGTACTCCTTCTCCCGAGACATCTCTTGTAATAGACCGATTCTCACTGCGCCTTGATATTTTATCTATTTCATCTATATATATAATTCCTTTTTCAGCGCGTTCAATATCAAAATCTGCAGCTTGGATAAGCCGAAGAAGAATGTTCTCAACATCCTCACCCACGTAACCTGCTTCGGTAAGTGTTGTGGCATCGGCTATTGCAAAAGGAACCCGAAGAGTTTTTGCCAGTGTTTGTGCAAGATAGGTTTTTCCGACTCCGGTAGGCCCAAGCAGAAGTACATTGCTTTTTTGAATTTCTACATCAGGTTTATGAACTTCGCCGGAATTTTTCTGTCCGCGGTTTTTAGAAGAATCCAGTTGCAGAATTCTTTTGTAGTGATTATATACAGCAACCGACAAGGCCTTTTTAGCTTTATCTTGGCCGATAACATACTCATCAAGAGATTTTTTTATTTGCATCGGCTTGGGAAGTGTTTCAAATGTAAGCGGCTCGTTATCAGGATGATCGTTTGCGGTATGCTGATTTATATTTCCGAGCTGTTCATCGATAATTTCATTGCATATGTCTATACAATGATCGCATATGAGAATGCCTGTCGGTGACGGAATCATGAAATTAACCTGATCTTCATTTCTTCCGCAAAAGGAACATATTGCCTTCATATTTCTGTTCGAGCCGGAACGGTTATTATTTGCCATCTATAAGTTTTCCTTTCTTGCATTAAGCAGTGTAGGATATTCAGTTATATTGAGCTGAGGATAATTCAAGCGCGTTTTTCATAAACCTTGTCTATCAAACCGTATTCTGCAGCCTGCTGTGCTGTCATAAAATTATCGCGTTCAGTATCTTGTGCAATAATCTCAACAGGCTTTCCGGTATTTTTTGAGAGAATATTGTTTAGTCTCTCGCGCGTTCTGATAATATGATCTGCGTGGATCTTTATATCCGAAGCCTGACCTTGCATGCCGCCGAGAGGCTGGTGTATCATGATCTCACTGTTTGGAAGTGCGAAACGCTTACCTTTGGCACCCGATGAAAGCAGAAATGCTCCCATGCTTGCAGCCATACCTACGCATATGGTCGATACATCGCATTTGATGTAGTTCATGGTATCATATATTGCGAATCCTGCGCTTACGGAGCCTCCAGGACTGTTAATATAAAGACTGATATCCTTATCGGGATCCTGTGCTTCCAAAAACAGAAGCTGCGCTACTACCAGGGAAGCGGTAACATCGTTGACTTCATCAGAAAGAAAAACAATTCTGTCGTTAAGAAGGCGGGAGTATATATCATATGCACGCTCGCCGCGGTTTGTCTGTTCAATAACGGTTGGTACTAAAGCCATAATTATTTCGATCCTTTCTTTGTTTAAGATGTTTTTTTGCTGAATTTTGTAATATTGGTATAAAATACGTACAGTGAGATAAAGGTTATACCTGTATCTCACTGTATTTCGCATGAATTATATAGGTATACCGCCGATAATGTATGCCACTTGCATTGTAGACAAAGCGTAGCCGAAATATTCATATTGTTGAAAAATTTGCTAAACTACACACTATGAAGTGACGGCTTATCCTCAGTCCTCTTTCTTTTCTGCTGTTTCTGCGGCAGCGGCTGCTTCCGCTTCTTTTTCAGCTTTTGTTTTTCTTGTTCTCTTCGGCTTTGCAGGCTTTTCTTCTTCCGCTTTTTCAGCTGCATCAGCCTTAGCTTTTTCCTCAGCAGCAGCCTCTTCTGCCGATTTCTCGGTGATTACAGCATTTGCTTTTACAAAGTCAATAGCTTTGCGCAGAACAATATCTGTGGAAAGTGTGTCGGCAGCAAGAGCTTCCTTGACTTTTTCAACCTCCATAGAATATTGAGCCGCGAGTTTTTCGTACTCAGCATTTATATCAGCTTCTTCAGCCTTGATATTTTCGATTTCTGCAATTTTTTCAAGTGCAAGTCTGGTTTTGACCTGACGCTCGCCCATAGGGCGGAGCTGAGCGCGCATGTCATCGAGAGAGGCGTTCATATACTTAAGATATGTAGCAAGATCAAGTCCCTGGCTGCGGAGTGAGTAGTCGCGTTCACGTACGATATTTTCGACTTCCTCATCTATCATGCACTCAGGAATATCTGCTGTAAGACCGTCGAGAAGACCGTCAATGAGCTTACCTTCAAGAGCGCCGTTTGCACTGTTTTCATATCTCTCAGCGATCTTTGCTTTTACATCTGCCTTATATTCATCGAGTGTATTGAAATCAGATACATCAACTGCAAAATCATCGTCAAGCTCAGGAAGCTCGGAGAACTGAATTGTATGAAGCACTACCTTGAAAACAGCAGGCTTTCCTGCAAGCTCAGCATGACCGTAATTTTCAGGGAATGTAACATTTACATCGAAAGCGTCGTTTACATTATGTCCTACGATCTGATCTTCAAATCCGGGGATAAATGTTCCAGAACCGAGTTTGAGACTGTAGTCTTCACCCTTACCGCCGTCGAACTGATTACCGTCAACATAGCCGTCGAAGTCTATCTTTACGGTATCGCCGTCCTGAGCAGGACGGTCTGTGATCTCAATAAGTCTTGCGTTACGCTCTCTTACACGATTAATTTCTGCATCTACCATTTCGTCGGTAACTTCTGTAATGATTTTATCGGCAGCGATGCCCTTATAATCCTTTACCTCAACCTCAGGTTTTACATATACGGTTGCTTTCATGTCAACACCCTCATCGCCGATTTCAACGATTTCAAATTCAGGGCGGCTGACAACCTGTGCTGCGGAAGCCTCAAGAGCTTCTGCATATGCATCGGGAAGAAGTGCGTTTACGGCATCCTCATAGAATACACCCTTGCCGTACATCTTTTCGATGATGCTGCGCGGTGCTTTTCCCTTACGGAAGCCGGGAATATTCATTTTAGTTACATTTTTACGGTAAACCTTATTTACCTGTTCGTCGAATGCGGCTCTGTCGATCGAAAACTCAATTTCGATTTTATTCTTTTCTACATCCGTTACTTTCTTAAAGCCCATTTTTTATCTTTCCTCCAAATGAAAACATATTTACCTATGTTAACTCAAATTATATACTATTGTACATATTTTTTATCCCAAAGTCAATACATACCGTAAAATTATTTTTAAATAATCGCTTAATTTCGGTATTTTCAGGTTGGCGGCGCATTATTAAGATGTTTTTATCAGTTTTGGAGCCGTTCTATCTTCATCGGATAAAAATCGAGATAATCGGCAGACGTTATTGTATACTCGATTCCGTCGCTGAAAAACGACTGCGGCATGTCATAAACATTATGGATATGACCGTAGTAGCATCTACGTATTCCGTGCTGCCGAAGAACATTTACTATCTCGTCGCATCTGTACCCGCGGTAAATAGGCGGAAAGTGCAGAAAAACAATGATTTCTTTGCTGATTTCGGAAAGCTCGGCTCTCTTCTCCCCTTCTTCTATGCTCATTCCTATACGTACCGCTTCGCGTGCAACTATCTTTTTATAATCTGCTCCGACAGGAGCAAGTCCCGGATCGTTGAACCAACCCCGTGAACCGCAAACGATGAAATCGTCTGTCTCAAAAGAATTGTTATAAAGAAAGTCTATGCTTTCAAGTCTCTGTTCTTCAATAAAGAATCTTCGGAGCTTGCTCATTGTACTCCACCAGTAATCATGATTTCCGCGGCAAAGAAGTTTTTTTCCGGGCAAGCCGTTCAGAAACTGAAGATCGGAAAGTGCCTGATCGAAGGTCATTGCCCATGAGATATCTCCGCCTATTACTACAGTATCATTGTCGGTGACAAGGTCGCGCCACGCGCTTTCAAGTTTTAGCTCGTAATACTGCCATCGGCTTCCAAAAACATCCATCGGCTTGTCGGTGGAAAATGATAAGTGTGTATCGGATATCACAAATAATGACATTAAAAAACGATCCTTTCTGTGAAGCAGAATTTAAAGATTTGATTTAATCACAAATATTTTGCAGTGTATATGTATTTTTGCACTGTAAAAGTCCCTGAGTACCGATGTGTATAATTCGTTTTTTTGAGGAAAGAATAATTCTGGAAGTTTTAAATCAAACAGAGCTTCAATTTAAAAGTCAAAAGGAGATTCCGCAATGAGTAATTTTAACGAAAACAACGTTAAGGAAGAAAGCACACGCCGTATAAGAGGCGTATGCTGTGATGTAAAGAATTGTATTCATCATGAGGGCGAGTGCGACTGCACTGCAAACCGTATTGCCGTAGGACCGAGCTATGCGTCATCCTGCACTGATACCGTTTGTGCGACATTCAAGCAGAAAGGTATCTGACCGTAACCGCGGATTCGGAGTAATTTACTGCGAGAGGCGGCGCATCCGTTTTCGGACACGCCGCTTCTTGTATATACTTTTTTAGTCTGTATTAAGATTCTCGTCAACCTATAACTTTTTTAACGCGGTCGAGCATTTCAGAGGGAGCGTAGGATACATTGGGATCAAAGCGGATTTCCTTGCTTCGAAGCTCTGAAAGCGCTTTCGGAGGAACGGTTCCGGTAAGCTCTGAAAGTGCATCTATGCTGTCAAATTCATCATCAAAGCTTTGACCGGTAAGGGAGCTGTAAACATTTGAAGCAAATTTATACGGACTTGCTGTTGAAACACAGAGAAGCTTACGCTTTGATCCGCTTTCCGTTATGTATTTTTCGGCGCAGTAAATTCCTACAGCAGTATGCGGATCGATCAGATATTTGTAATTTTCATAGATACGTCCGATGCATTTACCGGTATTGTCCTCATCGCAGGAGGCGCCGTAGAATATGTTGCTGTTTTTTGCAAAAATGTCCCCGCTGACGGAATATTTCCCGTCGGATGCGAGTTTGTTCATGCAGTCTGCCGTGACAGGAGCGCCCGCTGTAAAATAGAGAAGTCTTTCGAGATTTGAGGATATAAGAATATCCATGGAAGGTGACATTGTGGTATAGAAATCGCGGTTGCGGTCATAGCTTCCGGTTTTGAAGAAATCGGTAAGGATCTTATTTTTGTTTGACGCGCATATGAGTTTGCCGAGCGGAAGTCCGCAGCGGCGCGCTATATATGCAGCAAAGATATCTCCGAAGTTGCCTGTCGGAACGCTTACATCTATCGTTTCGCCGAAGCTTACCGTTCCGCTTTTTACCATATCACAGTATGCTGATACATAGTAGACTATCTGAGGAGCGAGACGGCCCCAGTTGATCGAGTTTGCGCTCGAAAAGAAGTATCCGTGATCATTAAGATATGAGGCTGCTTCGGGATCGGAGAAGATGCGCTTTACCCCGGTTTGTGCATCATCAAAATTTCCGCGGACAGGGCATATATTTACATTGTTTCCGGTCTGTGTTGACATTTGAAGCTTTTGCACGCGGCTTACTCCGTCTACAGGGTAGAATACCATGATTTTTACACGGTCTGCATCGCAGTATCCTTCGAGGGCTGCCTTGCCTGTGTCGCCGGATGTTGCCGTCAGAATAAATGCGTCGCGTTTTTCGCCTGTTTTTTCAAGCGCTCCTGCGAGAAGCGACGGCATGAGCTGAAGCGCCATGTCTTTGAAGGCGGATGTCGGTCCGTGATAAAGCTCGAGAACAGATATCTGATCGTTCAGTTGTACTACGGGGGCAGGGGATTTTGCTGATGTAAAACGTTTATCTGAATATGCTTTTTCGCAGTATGCGGTAAGCTCCTGCTCTGTATAGTCGCAGAGAAACTTTCCGAGTATTGCTGCGGCGCGCTGAGGATATGTCATATCCATCATTGAGCGAAGCTCCTGCCCGGTAAATTCGGGAAGTGTTTCCGGGACAAACAAACCGCCGTCCGCCGCGATACCCTGTTTTATTGCCTGTGCTGAGGATACACGCTCCTCGCCGCCTCTTGTGCTGATATATTGCATAATTCTTCTCCTTGGTTTTATATATCCTTATTATTGTTTATCTATAAAATATCCGTCGCGACGGTTTCTGCCTCGCTGAGCGGTTTTATACTGTTTTTTTCAAAAAAGATTGCAGCGTTATTGTAAAATACGTCGTTTATTTGTGATTCACTGAATCCGCGCTGTGCCATTCTCTGATACAGCCGGGGCAGATCTGCCGCGGACCGTATACTGTCAGGTAGCGTATCAACACCGTCAAAGTCGCATCCGAGACATACTGAATGTTCTCCGCCAAGACCGAAATAATGTTCGATATGATCTACTATGTCATCGATACCGCATGAATCATTCTCGGACAGGTGCATTCTGCATAAGCTTATACCTACTATTCCGCTGCTTTGCATCACAGCTTTGAACTGACCGTCGTAAAGATTTCTCGGATGATCGCATACGCTTCTTGAATTTGAATGCGTCGCGACAAACGGGATTCCCTTTGATGCGGCAACATCGGCAATTTCATCAAATGTGCGCAGCGACGAATGTGACACATCGGGAATTATTCCGCATTCGATCATATGCTTTACTGCATCTTTGCCGAATGAGGTAAGTCCGCTGTCGGTGTTATATGCGCCTCCGAGCGGGTTGTCTCCGCTCCATACGGGAGTTATAAAGCGTACTCCGCAGCGGGCAAGTTTTTCTGAATATCCGACGTCTGTACCGAGTATCGTTGCATTTTCCACCGAAAGATATGGTGTGACTTTCCCTTCGGTCATAGCTGAAGCACTTCCGGCGACCGACTTGCAAAAAAGCTCTCGGCCTTCTTCCGGTGACAGATCCGGATGGCAGAATATTGCAAAAACCTGTGCATAACGTTGGTATACCGCTGTTTTTTTGAGCGACACATGTGTACTGCCGTATTCGAGCGGTTCACCGCGTGCAGTAAGTTCTGTGAGTGTATCGCAGTGCAGGTCAAAATATGAAAGTCCGACATTTTCCGTATCAGAAGAATCCATTGATTAAAACCGTACCCTTCCGTGCATTTGAATATTCGCACATAATTAAAGAATGTACAGGCAAAGACTTTAAATTATCGTAAGACCGTCCGAATCAAATGCGTTCTCGATGTGATTGATGGCTGTTACATGTTTGCCGCTCCCGTCAGTATATACTTCAATTACATCGAATCGCGGATAAAGATCGTAAAAATTTGTTTTCAGATATCCGCGTGCTGCGGCAATAACAGAAGCACGTTTCTTTTTCGTGACTGCTGCCGACGGATTTCCGTATTCAGACGGCGATCTTGTCTTTACCTCTGCAAATACAATATATCGGTCGTTTGATGCGATTATGTCTATTTCATGCTTTCCGAGTCTGTAATTTCGTTCTTCTATATTCCATCCGGCGGACTTCAGAAATTTACATGACGCATTTTCTCCGAGCTTTCCAATACGCCTTTTGTGCGCTGCTGCCAATACGTTACTGTCCTTACGGCAGTCATTATGTATAGTCGAAATATTCGGTTTATCGCCGAAGATCTTCAAAACGAATACGCTCCTTATTGCTTACTTTATCAGACGGAAGCTTTTTCTGTGACAGGCGCTGGGACCAAGCTCTTTGATCGCAGCATAGTGAGCATTTGTTGCATATCCTTTATGCCTTGCAATACCGTATCCGGGATAAAGTCTGTCAAGCTCTGCGCACATGCGGTCACGGGTTACTTTGGCAAGTATAGACGCGGCGGCTATAGACGGTGAAACAGAATCGCCGTGAACGACCGTTTCGGCACGAATGCCGAATCCCGAAGCATAATTACCGTCTACAAGTACAAGCTGCGGTGTGACCGAGAGCATTTCTACGGCGCGGTTCATCGCCAGCATAGACGCCTCGCGTATGTTCAGCGTATCTATCTCCTCTACTGAGGCTTCGGCGATCGCGTATGAAAGCGCGTTTTGAGTTATCTCTTCGAAAAGCGCCTCACGTTTTTTTTCGCTGAGCTTTTTTGAATCATCAAGTCCGTCTATCACGACCCCGCGCGGCAGTATGACCGCGGCGGCAACCACAGGACCGCAAAGCGGGCCTCGCCCTGCTTCATCACATCCGGCTATCGGATCAAAGCCTGACTCGGAAAAGTGCTGCTCTATCTCATATGTGAGCGGCTTTTTTTCCTTTTTATCTTTTTTGCCGTTATCATTTATATCGGTCATTATTTCTTAACCCCGTTTCATCACATGATATTTCATATGCACTGCTAAAGCCGGAAAATACGATTTACTTGCATTGAATACCGCTTTTGCTCTTGCGCTTCTGCATGTCATTTTTCAGGACGCTCAAGGGATATTCTGCCGATCTTTGCTCCGCGGAATTCGTCAAGCAGCATTACGGCTGTACGCTCCTCACTTACTTCACCGCCTGATACAAGAAATCCGCGCTTTCTTCCTATATATTCGAAAAGCTCATAATCCGTAAGCTCTTCTTTCGACAATATATCCCCCAGCTTGTATCTGCTGCTGAGCAGTTCGGGATAAAGCTTTCGCAGGCGTCCGCAAAGTATTACAGCCAATCCCTCTGTATCAAGGATAGCGTCGCGTATCGCTCCCGTAAGCGCAAGATTTTCCCCTACCGTGCGGTCTTCAAATTTCGGCCACAAAACCCCGGGCATGTCCATGAGAACAAGTCCGCCCGGCGTCGTGATCCACTGCTTTGTGAGGGTAACTCCAGGCCTGTCCTCGGTTTTTGCTTTTTTAGCTCCCGCAAGGCGGTTTATGAGGGATGATTTTCCGACATTCGGAATACCGACGACCATGGCGCGTATCGCGCGTCCTGCCATTCCTTTTGACTCGAATGTGCTTACCTTGTCTGCAAGTATCCCTCTGACCGCTCCCGGCAGTTCTTTTATTCCCTGTCCGGTCGTACAGTCTGTAAATATGCAGTGCTTGCCGCGTTCTGCATAATATTTTTTCCATATTGCCACTGCATCCGGATCTGCAAGGGAGGATTTATTGAATACCGATATGATAGGTTTCTGACCGACAAGCGATGATATTTCGGGATTCTGCGAGCTTATCGGTATTCGCGCGTCCAGAACCTCGATAACGATATCGACAAGCGAGATATTCTCCCGCATAAGTCTGCGCGTTCGCGCCATATGACCGGGAAACCACTGTATTGTTTCGGATGGCATGCTATGCCTCCTTTGTTATCTGTTTTTTATGAGACTGTCCCGAATGCGTCAAACGGGAACAGCCGGAATAAGACGTGTCCGATAACCATTCTCTCGTCTATAAGACCGACGCGGCTGTCGCGGCTGTCCATAGAGCCGTTGCGGTTATCGCCCATTACGAACAGATATCCCTCCGGCACTTCGAGTGGGAAGGAAATATCTTTATGATTCATGGGGAGACCGGAATATTCGTTTTCGCGCATGGATTCTATGTACGGCTCGTCTATTTTCTCTCCGTCTACATATACATTCCATGTTTTGAAGTCAATGTCGACCGTTTGACCGCCTGTCGCTATAACTCTTTTTACTATAGGCTCATCATATCCGAGCGGAACCGATTGTGCGACAATAATGTCTCCCGCAGCCGGCTTATAAAAAATTTCGTGAACGATAACGATATCGCCGTCGTGAAGTGTATCGCGCATAGAGCTTCCTATAACCGGAGAATGTCTTGCCACAAACGTTACCGCAATAAGAACTACAGCAAAGCAGATGGCAAACATTTCGAGCCATTCCAAAGCAGAATTTAATACTGAATTATAAGCAGGATCTGAGTTTTGATCTTCCGAGGTTATGCCTATATTTTTGGATACGGCTTCGGAGATATTGTTTTCTTCTTTCATTTTAGTCTAACTGACCCTTTCTTACGAGCTGTAGGAACAGACGGTTCCGACAGTCAGAATGTTATTTTTGATTCGGCTTATGTTTCACATTAAAAATGTCAGCGTGAACAAGAACGGAAAATACCTCAGCGGACGATCATGCTGTCAAGAAGCTCATATCCGTGCGGCAGATAGTTTCCTGTATCTTTACAGGTTTCTTCTGTAAAGACGGATACTCCGCTTTGTTTGTTCTTTGAATCATATATGAAGAACGGTACGGGATCCATTGAGTGTGTGCGAAGTTCAATGGGTGTAGGATGATCCGGAAGAACCATGATCCGGAAATCCTCTCCGCATGAGCAGAGATACTCGTATACCGGTGCGAGAATCTGAGCATCAATATATTCTATTGCCTTTACTTTATTTTCTGTTTCGGCTCTGTGACCGCACTCGTCCGGTGCTTCAACGTGAATATATACAAAATCGCGTCCGCGCTCAAATGCGTTTACGGCTGCTTCTGCTTTGCCTTTGTAGTTTGTATTTACATTTCCGGTCGCGCCTTCAACGTCTACAGATTCCATGCCGGCGCACAGACCGATACCTTTTATAAGATCGACTGCTGAAATTACCGTTGCATCAAGATCCCATTTTTCTTTGAATGACGGGAGAGACGGCTTTTTGCCGGGACTCCAGAGCCATATAGAGTTGGCAGGTTTAAGTCCGCGAGCGCGTCTTGCCTCGTTGATGGGATGATTTTCGAGAATATCATAGCTTGCCTTCATCATAGAACGGAAAGGCTCGGGCGGAAGATTATCTTTTATGCATTTTCCGATTATATCGTGAGGACGTACAAAGTCTTTGAAATCGGGAGCGTTTTTCCAAAGCAGGCAATGTCTGTAGCTTATTCCGGTGTGGAATTCAAGGTCATTGCTTCCGAGATGCTCGTCGATAGCCTGAATGAGACGGTCTGCCTCGGCGGTTGTTATTTCGTCGGCGCTGTGGTCGAGCATGACTCTGTCCTCATAGTCGCCGTCTCCCTCAGATACTGTTACAACATTACAGCGGAAAGCTGTCTGATCCGGCTGCATCTCAAGTCCCATGGATACGGCCTCGAGGGGAGAGCGTCCTTTTGAATATATAACGGGATCGTAAGACATAACTGCAAGGTTTGCAGTATCGCTTTCGGGAACCATTCCGTCGGGAACGTTTGATACGGTTCCGCAGAAAGAGCATGATGCAAGCTTATCCATCACAGGCTTGTTTGCCGCTTCCATAGGCGTACGGTTTCCAAGCTCTTTTACCTTATAATCAGCCATTCCGTCGCATAATAATACAAGATACTTCATTTATAAATCTGTCCTTTCCGATCGGGCAAAATACCCTCAGATCACTTTGGGGAAGGTATCCGACGCATTAATGTTTACGGTTTTTGTTCGGGCGTGCGGATACAGTGCCGAAATTATACGCATGAGTGTGTATAAATAAACACGTCATTAAGTATATCATATTTTAATCGGTTAAACAAGTACATTGTTTTAATTTTTTCAACTATTTCAGGCAAATATGTCTGCGGAAAGGCTTGAATGCATTATATGCGGAGGGGTGTAGATATCCGAAATACCGAAAAATTATCAAAAACGGCTATGCACGGCGGAATACTTGACTTTTTGGTGTGTTTGTGGTACTATTATTTTAGCAAATTTGGAAATTTTCTATCTTTGCTTTGGCAAAATCCGTGGAATGAAAAGGAAGATATTTTTATGAAAGATGTTCTCTCTAAAGATTCTGAAAATAAAAAAATCAAGCTTCTTATCATCGGAATAATTATGAACTGTGCGGGAACCGAAAAGTCGTTTCTTGCGTTTGCAAATGCACTTGATTACAGCAGATACGATGTTACGCTTCTTCTTGCTAAAAAAGAGGGCAGACTGCTCGGAGAGATTCCAAAGCAAATAAAAGTTGTAACTATGGATCAGCGGTATGCCGATCTGTTTCTCCTTTCGGGAGCGAATTCTGTAAAAACGATGTGGAATTGCTTTGTCAAAAGAAATCCTCTTACGCTCTTTGAAATGTTTCCGTATGTTGCCGAACTTATTCTTTTCCCCAAAAGGCGCGAAGCCGCGGCGACAAGACTTTGGTGCCGCATGATGAAAAAAATGCCTGAGGCGGACGGAAAATATGACGTGTGCGCTGCATATTGGGGAGAACGCACGATGTTTTATATGTGTGAAAAAGTAAATTCGGATAAAATGATCGCATGGTTTCATTCGGATTACTGCAATCCGAGGCGCGATGATAAAACATATCTTAAATATTTCGGTCAGTGTGATAATATAATTACAGTGTCGGAGCTTATCGGTGATTCGCTCAAAAATACGCTTCCCCAGATAGCCGATAAGTGTACTGTTATTGAGAATATAAACGATCCTGCGACGATTTACGAAATGTCAAAACACGGCGATGATTTTGATGATGAGTACGACGGAGTCCGTATCCTTACAGTAGCGCGGATATGCGGTCCTAAAGGGCAGGATATGGCTGTCGAAGCGCTCGGTATGCTAAAAAAAGAGGGCTATAAAGCGCACTGGTATTTTCTCGGCGGAGGCGACCCGGAAGAGATAGAAACTCTGAAAAGACTTGCCGGCAAATACGGAGTTTCGGATGATATAACGCTTCTCGGCACGACTGACAATCCTTATACATATCTTCGGAATTGCGATATTTTTGCGCTTACTACAAGGTTTGAGGGTAAGCCTATATCGGTAGAAGAAGCAAAGATACTGAAAAAGCCTATACTTGTTACAAATTATGTGTCTGCGTCCGAGCAGCTCAGCGGCGGAGATTTCGGGGTGATCTGCGATATGACGCCCGAAAGCATTTTTGACGGTCTTAAAAAGCTTGTCGGATCTCCCGAGCTTCGTCAGCAGTTTTCACATAGGCTTTCAGAACATGATTTCGGAAATAAATCTGAAATTGAAAAGTTTTACAGCATGGCGGAGGATCGGTAATATAAGCTTTGGACTTTACCGATTTGAATGTGCATTTTTTGCAGGAGTTTGGCTGTGGAATTTATTTTTGAATTGTTTCTTGAAATCTTGTTCGAAATTCCTACGAGTAAAAAGCTTCCTATGGCTGTCAGGATCGCAGGAGGCATTGTTACTGATAACTGTCATTGCGCTTTTTGTTATGTGTTCCGTCGCAATCATATCTGCCAATCTTTTTGTTGGACTGTTAGTTACTGCATTTTTGATCTTTTTGACTGTGATGATTATATTTTCGATCAAAAAGAAATTCAAAAGCAGATAGTATTTATGTATAATGAAGGAATTATAAAATACCTCGCATGTATTTTTCATGCGAGGTATTCTCGTATAACCGTATTTCTGATGCGGTATGCCGCTGCTGTTTTGTGCGTAATTTATACGCCGCGAAGCTCTGCGTTCGGAATGTATTTTCTGACCGTTTGGAGAAACTCATTAAGCTCGTCTGTGCTGTAATCAGAGAGGGAATCCTCTCCGGTTTCTGTTCGAACATTGTTTTTTGTGTTTTTATCAGAGCTTATCAAAATATCTCCGGAATCCTTATAGCTTTGAATAAAGTACTTTTCGTCTCCCTGCAGCCATTTTCCTATAGATTCAAAATCCGATTTTTGATGCAGCGGTTTTACGACTGTTGTACGGAACTCGAAATCCACGGCACCGCTCATAAGAAATTCCGCGCTTTCACATACTGCGTCGGTTGCGCTTCCGTATATTCCTGCAGCAAGTCCGTAGCCCTCTTTGGAGCTTTTTATATCCATTGCTATGTAATCGACGATTCCTTCTTCGACGGCTGCCTTTATAAATTCCGGATGGCTTCCGTTTGTATCAAGCTTTATAAGTATGTCGAGCTTTTTTACCCGACGCATGAACCCGAAAAGTTCGTCGCCGTACAGAGTCGGCTCGCCTCCTGTTATGCATATTCCTTCGAGTATGCCCTGGCGTTTTTCGAGCAGTGATATGACGTCCTGCTCCGTGATTATTCCGTTCCACATATCGCTGTTTCCTACAACAAGCGATGCATTATGGCAGAACGGACAACGGAAATTGCATCCTCTTGTAAACGCTGTTGCGCACATCTTTCCCGGATAGTCGAGCAGCGATAGCTTTTGAAGTCCGTAAAAATTCATATATGATCTCACTTTCTGCGTATATGCGGATATGTGCAGTTTAACTTTATAAATGCAGTCTTTGCTGCGTCGGTGTTTGATGGTGCAGCGCTGCATTTTCTGAGATAAGCAAAACGGCACCGACGGCGGCATTAAGCGCACCGACGGATGCCGTACTTTACTGTTTTTTGTTCGCCCGGAAAGTCAATTATTTCTTAAGCGCAACTGCCGCACGTGCTTTTGCGGCGGGCGTAATTCCGTACATCTCAAGAAGTGCGGGAACTTTTCCCGAACGGCCGAACACATCTTCGACACCGACGCGGAGAACGGGTACGGGATATGCTTCAGCAGTTGCAGAAGCAACGGCTTCTCCGAGACCGCCTATAATATTATGCTCCTCTGCGGTTACGATAGCGCCGGTCTTTTTCGCTTCGGCTATAACAAGCTCGCGGTCGAGAGGTTTTATGGTATGGATATTTATAACTGCTGCGTCGATACCCTCTGCTGCAAGTGATGTGCGGGCTTCGAGCGCCATAGCAACGGTGACGCCTGTTGCTATGATGGTCACATCCTTACCGTCGGCCATTTTGATTCCCTTGCCGATTTCCATTTTGTATGTATTTTCGTCGTAGATAACCGGGACTGCAAGACGTCTGAAGCGGAGATATACAGGACCGTTAAAGTTAATTGCCGCCTCAACTGCCGCGCGTGCTTCGACGGCGTCTGCGGGATTGATTATTGTCATGCCGGGGATCGTACGCATCGTTCCGATATCCTCAAGGCACTGATGTGTAGCTCCGTCCTCTCCGACTGTGATTCCGGCATGAGTAGCACCGATCTTTACATTGAGGTGCGGATATCCGACGGCGTTA
>CALGZV010000011.1 GCA_937934385.1 uncultured Clostridia bacterium
ACAGGGGGATCGAGTTCTGGACACGGGGATCGTGTGCATCGAAAGTGATTATGTTGGACACGCCCATGTTGACAAGCTCCTGAAGAGAGATCGCGCAGTCGAGTGATTCACGCTGAGAACGCTTATCCTGTCTGCCCTCGTAGATCATCGGCATTATTACCGATATTCTCCTCGCTTTTCCTCCTATAGCTCCGATTATCCTTTTGAGATCCTGATAGTGGTCATCAGGACTCATTCTCTGTTCAACTCCGTACATTTTGTATGTTACCCCATAGTTGAAAAGGTCGCACAGAATGTATACATCATGTCCGCGGAGGGATTCGTGCAGAATGCATTTGCCCTCGCCGTCGGCAAAACGTATAGTTTCCGCATGGTCGAAAAAGCTGTTTACGGTTATATCGGTGTCAAAAAGCGTAGCGTCGGCTTCGCCCTTTTCCTCCTGAGCCTTTTTTACAGCTTCTTCATACCTCCACTGTCTGATCCATTCGTCTACCTGGAGCGCGAATTCTTCGTTTCCTCTCGTGCTGATAATACTAAGATCTCCGTACAGTTCGTCTTTCATTTTAATGTTCTTTCCTTTTCTCTTTTTTTGAATGCGTATGTCTGATTCTGTTATTTTTTTGCAGTAATTCAGAGCCGTTATCCGTCATATCTGCGGTTATGGTTTAAATTTTACATAGTATTTTACATAGTAACGGTTATTTTATTGAGTACATTGGAGACATCAGGATCTATTCCGCGTACTTCGGTAAGTTTAAGAGCAATGAGCTGGAGAGTTACCGCCATTGCAAACGGAGCGCCTATATCGCTTCCGACAGACGGTACAACAATTGTATTTTTGCGGTCTGATGCAAATTCAGGCATGTCGGTAATAACAAGAGTATCCGCGCCGATTCTGTCGAGATCGGCAAGAATCTCCTTTGCATCTCCGATAACCGGACCGTTGGCAGCCAGAAGTATAACAAGGTCTCCCTCATGTATCTGTGCCATAGGACCGTGATGGAAGTCGGAGATAGGATACCCTTTCATTCTTACCCTGTTGGTTTCGAGAATTTTGAGAGTACCTTCGAGTGCAATAGGATAAACTACTCCGCGTCCGAGTACAACTCCGTATTCAAGATCTTTGTAATCTCCGATAAACTGCTCGATGCGTCCGGGTATCTTATCGAGAACTTCGGCTACAGTTTCGGGAACCTTATCAAGAATTTTCTGAAGCTCATCGCTTCCGCTCCATTCTGCGCAGATCATAGCAAGGAGATACATCTGCGAAGTAAAGGTTTTTGTTGCTGCGATCGAGACTTCGGGGCCTGCATCACAGAAAAGGTGATAGTCCGCTTCCTTTGCGAGCGGTGAGTCTGCATTATTTGTTACAGATGCAGTGATCGCTCCGCATTCTTTTGCGTCACGGATAACGGAGAGAACATCTGCCGCCTGTCCGGACTGGGAAACGCCTATCACGAGAGTATCTTTATAGTTGATTTTTGCTCCGTACTGCGAAATTACGGAGGGAGTTGCGAGTCCGCAGGGAACGGACGCGAATATTCCGAAGAGGTACTGCGCGTATATTGACGCATGATCACTGGTGCCTCTTGCTGCAAAACAGATATTGTTTACTCCGGCAGCCTTTGCTTTTGCAACAAGCGCTTCGACGGTGCTTTTATTTACTTTTGATATATTTGCAAGCACGTCGGGCTGCTCGCGGATTTCTTTTTCGAGATTGATCATTTCTTTGCTCCCATAAATTTATTGATTTTCCGTATTCCGGCTGTCTGCTGGTGCGGTACGGCTGAATGACACGTAAAACATGCTATTTGCAAATACGGTACGTTTTGTGTGATATTCATATTTATTATAATACATTCCGTTCGTTATTGCAAGAGCATACTGAGAAAATTATGCTGTTTTTTGAATATTCTATAGGAAAGAATGTCAAATCGGCAGCATATATTTTATATAACTCAGATTTTTTATAAAATATGCAGAATATCACTGAAACACTGTAAATAATGCTTGAAAAATTATCCTTAATGTGATATCATACATAGACATATTACTTGCAAATTATTATATAAATTTTTAAATCTGACAATTAAACAGGAGACCGGGTGAATATCACCTTTTCGGATAATGACAGATAAAGATACATTTTTACATCAATACAAATATTCATTTTGCGAACATATGAAATTATATTTTATGCGATTTCTCTCGGCGTGTGTTGCGGTAAGCACCTGTGCTTTAAGCTCTTGCTCGTCAGATATATATATTGG
>CALGZV010000012.1 GCA_937934385.1 uncultured Clostridia bacterium
TATACAATGGAAGATGTTTGCAGCGGAATGTATGCTGTCAGTGCTTATTCAGTAGATCTTTCCAGAAGCATGGAGATCATAGAGCTTCTTGCGTCAGAGCCTGATGTAGTAAATCTTCTTGCATACGGTATTGAAGATGTAAACTACAGCAAGGATGACAGTTCCAACGTTGTTGAGCTGTTTAACAAAGAGGACAGCGGAGATAACTATTACAGAATGAATCCGTCATATGCAGGAAACCAGTATAAGAGATTCATAACTTCTGATGCAACTTCTGAGGAAATCGCTATATCGGCAGATAACTGGGCGGGTGCCAAATCACAGAATCTTGCTTCTGTATCGCTCCCGTATTCCGGATTTGTTATTAATACGGAGCTTGTTCCTACATATATCGCTCCTGAGAATTCTGACGAGCCTGATGATGAGGACGAGACAGGTGCAGTGACAGACGCTGTTACAGACAGCAATTCAGGAGCTACAGAGCCTGAAACGCCGGCAAAGACTTATATGCCTGTTGACGAAATGCTTGCAGGACTTGAGGCTGTTTACAAGGAATATTCCGAGAAGGTTGCAAACTTTAATGGTACCGATCCCGATACAGGAGCTGCAATGTCATTTTCAGATTACCTTGACACAATTACCGAAAGACTCGCTGAAAACATTTATGTAAATCAGGCTCTTGACGAGTGCAATTCTGCTTCGGTACTTAATCAGTATAACGCATTTGCAGGCGCGTAAGCTTTAGATTATAACAGTAAAAAATGACCGTCGGTCCGAAAAAAATCGAACCGACGGTTTTTATTGTAGTGAAAATACCCCCCCGGTTCTACCGGGGAGGGAAAAGCGCTTAAGTAAAAAAGAACGGGCGAGCTATAAGCAAGCCCAAGGATTGAAAAAGATTAAACCTCCGAGTAAAATGGTAAAGGTTTGGTGACCGCAATACCGAAGAACAAGGAGGTAAAATCAGTGAAAAAAGATAAAAGAAACGAGATCAAAAGCACGGATCACTCGAAGTACAGATGTCAGTACCATATAGTATTTGCTCCGAAATACAGGAGAAAAGAAATATACGGGAAGTTGCGAAAAGACATCGGGGAAATATTGAGGAAACTGTGTGAACAGAAAGGTGCAGAGATCATCGAGGCGGAGGCATGTCCCGATCATATACACATGTTGGTCAGTGTGCCGCCGTACATTAGTATAGCACAATTAATGGGATATCTCAAGGGAAAAAGCAGCTTGATGATCTTCGATCGACATGCAAACCTGAAATATAAATATGGAAGCAGAAATTTCTGGTGTAGAGGGTATTTTGTAGATACTGTAGGTCAAAACCGCAAAATGATTGCGGAGTATATACGAAATCAGCTTGAGGAAGATTATGCTCAGGATCAAGTAAGCATCAAGGAATATACCGACCCGTTCACGGGTAGCAAGAAGAAGTAGACAAAAAAGACAGCCGCACGTGAGCGGCTGCCTGTGATGGTAATGCGGTGTCAAACTTTCTGTGCCCCTTTCAGGGGCTATGCCTGTATTTGCCCCTTTTAGGGGCTGTGCAAGCCACCGGTTTACCGGTGGTCTTGACTATTGTGAAAATAACTCCCGGTTCTACCGGGGAATCAGCAGAAATGCGGAGCGAAAATTAAATTGGCGAACTATACGCGGGTCAAATCGAATGTTGTAAAAGAATTAACTGTCGCATGGTACGAAAGAAGAAATCGGTGACCCGTTTACGGGTAGCAGCGCGTGTGATACAATAATAAAAAATCAGTGTCTCTTTTTACAGGGCTAAGCTAGTAATAAACCCTTTTTAGGTGTTGTGCAAGTCACCGCACGGTAGTTATGACTTAATTATGTTTATTTATCTGTTACAGTGCTGAAATGACTATTCCCGTAATGACAACGGCGGCGCAAAGCAGTTTCTTTCTGATATTTTTTTCTCCGAAGAAAAGCTTTCCACCTATTATTGTAACAATGCACGCCGACTGTTTCATAAGCGTCATGACGGAGATCAGGCTACCCTCAATTGCAGTAGAGCGGAATATAATGTATTCGGCAAGCACGAATGTTCCGCTGAGTGCCCAGAGATATTTGTTTTTTAATGCTGAGCGGAGGTGTAGGCTTTCTTTTTTTTCGCTCCGCCGCAGGAGAAGACGCACACCGTGCATCGGTATCATGAAAAGCATATACCAGTAGAGCATCTGCAGGCTTGTAAGATCTGTTGCAAGAGCTTTTTTGTCGATAATAGACGATATCGCGTTGAATATATTCGCAGCAAGTACAAGTATGATATATTTTACCGGAATGCGTGTGTCCTCTTTTTCCGGAGATTCTTTGCCGCTGTGAGAATGGTACTGCATCATGAGAAGTCCGCCGCATACGAGTATAAGTCCTACCGTGCGGTAAACTGTCATTTTTTCTCCGAGTATTATTACACTGAGAAGAATAGAGAATATAACGCGTGATAGATCAATTACGCCGTATGTTCCTACAGGAAGCTTTTCAACCGCCGTGAAGCTCAGCGACCATGCCGCAAAGAGTACAAGAGATTTCAGGAATACAGGTATAAGCAGAACCGGATCTATACGTATGCATGCCGGAGTTGCCGGAAGAATAAAAATAAAGGAAAAGACTGAATAAAAAAACAATACTTCGGTTCTGCTGTTACGCGTCATGGCTTTTTTCTTGAATATCTCACGCGCGCCTTTGAGCAGGCCGTAAAGTAATGCACCGATTGCCCACATATTGCTGCCTTTCATAATAAGACCGGAATTTGGTTTGTATGCCGCTGCGCTGTTTTACGGAAGCGGATTCATAACTGCGATATTCTATCACATGCTATGAAAAATGTCAATGTCGGAATTGCACATAGTTGAAATGTATAAGTAATGCTTTTGAGGGAAAATAGCTCACTGCCGTTAAAGACAGCGGGCATATGTTTTTACATTCTTATTATTGCAATATCTGAGGTAACTGTTACTGCGCGTATGCATTTTTTCTTATTTTCTTCAGGGGAAAAACAGAAGAACTGTTACCGGATAGGGTATCGGTGGACGTATTGATTATCTATGGAGAAGGTGTTATAAATTTTGTCGGATACATTAATTTTACTTCTTCTGATGCGTAAAAAAACGGTGTGACGTCAGCTTGCGGTTTGACGTTACGCCGTTTTTGCGTAATGATTTTTTAATTATCCTGTAAAAAATATATTGGAATATAAACTGTAATTTACTTATTCATTTATGTTTTAATCCGCAATATATTGATTTTTCAAAACAATTCTTCGCCTAAATACTTATCATGAGGAATTATCAGGCACTTGTCAATTGATTTCCAATAGCTTTCGTAGAGATTTTTTGTGCTGTTCCGTAGCTTTCTTTTGTATCAAATTCCCAATAAATTATATACTTAACACTTTTTACAATGCGTGTGATCTTAATGGGCGGAAGCCCTTCTTTGATCTGATCCATATCTATGCGGTATTCTCTTTTGATAAGATGAAGCGAAAGAAGTCCTGTTTGCTTTTCCAGAAAGCTTTTGGCTTCAAGCATCAGTGCTTCAAATTCATCTGCTTTTTGTGGCTTGACTTGATAAATACATATTTCAGTAA
>CALGZV010000013.1 GCA_937934385.1 uncultured Clostridia bacterium
AACCGGGTACAAAGCTGCTCACGCTGTCTACCTGTACGAACATTCTTCAGGAGGAACGCTATACGCTCCAGGCAGTTCTTGTAAGTCACGATGAATAATACCTACAGATTTTAACCGTCTGTTTTTTTAGGCAATTATCGGTTTAAAACCAAATGTATAAAAACGCCGCAGATTTTTTAATATTCTGCGGCGTTTTTTCCTGTACAGCTTCCGACCATATCAATAATTTGTATTCTTTATAAAATAAAGTCATTGAGTTTATCAGACTTCTTCCGTCTTGCCGAAAAAAATATCGGCGACTTCACTTATCGTAATATACGCAGTCTTATCTATTCCGTGAACAATCTTTTTCATGTCGGTAATCTGAAACCGGTTGACAACAAAATATATCATCGTTTTGTTCTCTCCGGAATATCCGCCTTTTGCCTCAAGACGAGTCATACCGCTTCCGAATTTTTTGGCAAGCGCCGTACATATTTCATCTGGTTTTTCAGTGACGATCATAGCCGCCTTTGCCCTGTCAAGACCGTCGACTATATAATCAACCGTTTTTAGAGCAGCAGCATATGTTACAATAGAATAAAGAGGAAGTATCCAGCTTCCTATAGCAAATCCGCATGCGATATAAAGAAGAACATTATACGCCATAACAAACGTACCGACCGTCACGCCGAGCTTCCTCGCAAATATGACAGCCATAACCTCTATACCGTCCATTGCACCGCCGAATCTTATCGCAAGTCCGCTTCCTATGCCGGATATAACTCCGCCGAAAAGCGCACACAGCAAAAGATCAGTACCCGCAAGCGGTGACGCTATGTCAACATCTATAGGAAATACATTTATTATAAGATACGCAAACAGGGAATATACAGCAACAGTATATATTGCATATACGGTAAAAAGCATTCCCTGGCGCTTAAGTCCGTAAATAAACAAAGGAATATTGAGTATCAACAGAAAAAGTGAGAGCGAAAACTGCTCCGGAGTAATCTGAGCCAGCAGCATCGATGTTCCCGATATACCGCTGTCATACAGTTTTACAGGAGACAGAAACACAGTCACGCCGAATGCGTTTATTATACCGGCAACGGTCAGCATTATGATGTTCAGCGGACGTATTCTGCAAAGTTTTCTGAGGATCATTTTCATTTAGTTATTCCTTTCGGGGATGTAAATACAATCACATTCTGATTCTGAGTATTCTATATCTGTCTATCTGTTATCCTTTATCTTTTTCCAGTATGCGCACGCCGTCTGTTCGGTCTTATTTGTACCGTACTCATAATATTTATGTTCTGCTATATCCTCCGGCAAATACTGCTGTTTTACATAGTGATCGGGATAATCGTGCGGATACAGATATCCGTCATATTTATCCGACGGTCTCATGTGTGACGGAACGACAAGCCCGTGTCCCGCCGTATAGTCCGCCTTCGCGCTGTCATATGCGAGATATGCGCTGTTTGATTTAGGCGCTGTAGCAAGTGTTATAACCGCATTGGATAGAGGAATACTCGCTTCCGGCATTCCAAGCTCCTTTGCCGATTCGACGCATGAGCGCACTATAACTGCCGCCATAGGGTACGCCGCTCCGATATCCTCCGAAGCGATTACCTGAAGCCGTCTGCATGCACCGATAAGATCGCCGCCTTCAAGTATTCTTACAAGATAGAATATCGCCGCATCGGGATCGGAACCCCGTATCGACTTTTGGAGAGCAGAAAGCAGATCGTAATGCACCGTGCCGTCCCTGTCATATTCAGCCCCATAAGTGGGCATTATATTTACCGCGCATTCACGTGTGATAACAGAATCGGCACTTCCGAAATAAACTGCTTCAAGAATATTGAGCGATCGTCTTACGTCACCCGACGCAGACCGGCTTATATAGTCAAGCGCTTCCTGTGTTATTGATTTACCGACGGAAATATCGGAATCTCTGTCAGATGCATATGACACATTCTCATCCGATTCACTGCTGTGCGCACCTTCTTTTTTTTTCTCCGAAACATCGGTATTAAGCATGTCGTCATTATCTATAGCTTTACTGCCGCCATCAGCCGATGATCCCCCGGCTGCACAGCCGCTTTCAGATGCGGTAACGACTGCATCACTTACACCGTATTCCTCATCATTGAGCCGTGCAAGTCCTCTCAGAATTACCTCAGCAATATCAGAAGATGAAAGAGGTCTGAACTCAAATACCACCGATCGCGAGATGAGCGCACTGTACACGTACATATACGGGTTTTCGGTAGTAGATGCTATAAGCTTTACCCGGCCGTCCTCAAGCGATTCGAGCAAAGTCTGCTGCTGCTTTTTATTAAAATACTGTATTTCATCAAGGTAAAGCAGCGTGCCGTTACTTCCGAGAAGCGATTCAGACTGAGCAATAACCTCTTTAACATCAGCCGTTGACGCGCTTGTCGCATTAAGACGGTGCAGCGACATTCCGGAGCGCTTTGCTATTATGCCCGCCGCAGTAGTTTTTCCGGTACCGGGAGTTCCCCAGAATATCATATTCGGTATGTACTGTTGGCTGATCATTCGGGTAACCGACCCGTTTTCACCGAAAAGGTGACGCTGTCCGACTATCTCAGAAAAATCGGAAGGACGCAGCCTTTCGGCAAGAGGCTGTCTCTGCATATTATTCTTACCTTTCCGCCTTCCGGCAAACGCCTAATTTTTACGGTCAAAGAATCGCTCCATACGCTCGGATACACCGCGTATGCGATCGCTCTTTTTAAGCTCCGGAAATGCTCCCGTCAGACGTTTTAAAGAGAATCTTGATCCCTTGCTCATTATCTTTTTGTACTTTTCACGAAGCTCTGAAATATCGGCAAAATCATGCTTCCGAAGCTTTGAATCATACTTTTCGCGAAGCGCTGCAAGCTTAGGCTCACTGTGTTCTGATACCCCTATTACAAGATCGCTTATATTCTCTCCGATCTGATCGGACATTCTGTGAAGCTGTTCGTCGATCTCGCGGACAAGACGCAATGTACGGTTAAGCTTCATAACCTCTGCGACCGTTCCGATCATATCCGCCGCAAGCATAATTCCGAAAATTATCAGAAGAACATTACCGA
>CALGZV010000014.1 GCA_937934385.1 uncultured Clostridia bacterium
CGTCGCTGAGAATATGTGCGGCACATTTCGGCGGATACGGTATATTTGAACGTTCGGAAATACTTGTCGGACTGCCGAATGTGCGTGTTGACTGTTCTTCCGCACTTTGGTTGCTTGATCCGGAGAATATAGTAAGCCTTATAAGACGCTTCGGCTCAGACCGTGTGATGTTTGGAACGGACTATCCGGTAAAACGGTGTGACGGAGAAATTGCTCGATTTGAAAGGCTTGTACTTACGGACGACGAAAAGGAGCGCGTGCTTCTGCGAACGGCAAAGGATTTTCTGAGCGGAAAATAGTATATAACCGAAAATTAAAATCGGCCTGTACTTACAGACCGATTTTTTAATTTATATATGTACGTTAATCGCCCTCGCTGTCAATATACTTGTTATATGAGCGTGCAAGCCTGTTCCACGTAATCATATCTACACTTCCGGATTCCGGAAGATTGTTTATTTTCTGAAAGTTTTTAACGGCAGCTTCGGTATTTTCATCATAATTTCCGGTTATTTTAAGCTGCTCCGGCAGGTCTTACGTCAGTCCGATAGTTTTTAGCATGAGCTGTATCATTTCTACGAGATCAAAAGAATCTCCCGGGCTGACTTCCTTTCCGGCAAGTCTGCGGCCGAACGGCGATATCGTGTTGCTTTCGCTGACAATGAGATCGATAGCGTGGTCGCTCTTTACAAGCTGTGCAAATGTATTTTTGTCCAGCACACCGGTTTCCGGCACACCGATATAATTCTGAAAAGCTCTTATCTGCGATTCAGTTTGATCTCCGTAAATACCGTCTATATCGATTCGGTGAAGTTCGTCGGTGAAGTTTGAAAGTCTCACAATAATAGTTTGTGCTTCACGTATGACCGACGGATTTTCAGTTTGTTTACCCATATCTATTCTCCGTTTCTCTTATGTAGTGCTGATATCTTTATCAGGACGACCATTGTTCGGGATTCCGATGTTCTCCTGCGGCTATATTGCTCAGCTATTGTATTCCATACGACAGGACCTACAACTCCGTTTTCGGGCAGACCGAAAATTCGTTGGAAAGCTTTTACCGATGCTTGCGTTTGCTCTCCGAAAATTCCGTCCTCGCTTACTTTTCCTATTTCAGGGTATATATCCGAAAGTGCGTTAAGATATTTTTGAAGCAGACGTACCCCCTCGCTCTCGGATCCGAGCAATAATGCTGTTCCCGGATACGGTGCTGATACATTTATAAACATATCATCAGGGAACGAGTTTATTATGCTTATATATGTGTCAAATAGCTTAACGAAGGTCGGCTCATCCATTATTCCGGTTATCGGAAGCTCATTTGCCGCCTGAAACGCCTGTACTGCGGCTTCTGTTTGATCTCCGAAATATCCGTCGATTGCTATTTGCGGAATGGTATTGTTATATACTGACGCATAATTTAAATAATACTGTATTACCTTAACGGTGTTTCCTGCGGATCCTTTGCGCAGATCAACAGGGAATACTATAGGTATTTCATCGAAGGTTATTTGCTCGGAATTCAGTTCATTAAGACGTTTTACTGCATTGTAAACACGCAGTATTTCGTACCATGTAGATCTGCCGACGATTCCGTCCTGTACAAGGTCGAAGGTACGCTGGAATTCAAGTACCGCATCCCGTGTATCTGCTCCGAAAATACCGTTTACATCCGGGATTTTTGGTATATTCGGATAGTTGGTCGATATTCTGTTAAGTCTGGCTTGTATAAGAGCAACATCGTTGCTTGCAGAACCGAGCTGAAGCGGATACGGCGGCAAGCTCGGAAGAACTCCTGCGGTAGGTGCATTTTCCACGATCTCTATATTATCTCCGAAATAGTATTGAAGTATCTCAAACGGCGAAAGACCTTCCTGTGCGAGCGCTACAGTTCCCCATTGCGAAAGACCTGGGCATGTGGTAGTTGTACCGTTGCAATACTGAGCGAAAAGCGGTTCTATACTTCCGATACGTCTTATATAGCTTCCGAGCATATCTTCGGTGATGAATGAAACATTTTCGAATATATCTCTGTTGTTTACAAACGCCTGATCGTAGGCGGTATCCGAGGTTATATCAAAATTATATCCCCTGCTGCGGTAATATTCCGTATATATCCGGTTAAGTGCAAAAGACATCTGTGCATAGATATTTGCGCGGATTGCATCTTCCGGCCATGTCGGGTATATTTCACTTGAGGCGACGTTTTTTATGTAATCGGAAAAGCTGACCGTGACATTTTGTGCAAATGCGGTGGGCGGACCGAGGTGTACCGTTATTGTTTCCGGTATCACCGGAAGGAACGGATTAAGTTCATCTGACGGCATAATAGGCTGCCTCCTGTATTTGAATTTTATTGCAGTGTGTCGACATTACGGTTGTCATTATAAATCAGTTCTTCGTTACCATTGTATTTTACACTGTCTCGGATTATTGGTATAAGCTCAACACGCTGGATCGAAGTGATTCCGGGGTATATTGCGGCACCTATGTTTCTAACGCCGTAAAAGCCCGCTGCATCTGTATCAATATTGTAAAGTGAAAACGGTGCTTTGTCAGCGGGATTGAAACTTTCGGACAGAGGAGGAGCCGGAAGGCGTATTGCAGGAGTTCTTCCGTCTTTTCCAGTAACAAGTACGCTTACGAGTCCGCTTTCCTGACTCGTGATAGTGACAAGCGCGTCGGATACCGGGAAAGCGCCTGACGCCGTAAAAACCTGTACGATAAGATCTCCGTAGTAGCTTTCTTCTGAATTTTCGGCTTCTGCAGGGACAGTATTTTCATTCATAACAAAATCCTTTCTCATAATCTTATTTCTTCTGTAGTTTATAATATGCGGTAAAACCGGATTTTGTGAAACATATAACTAAGTTGCAGATGCCTACGCATCTTTATCGTCGGGCTCAATATCAGGGGTGCAATCGCCGCAATGTGATTAAGCAAGCTTATCACGCTTTGCTCCGATTTAAAGCAGGATATATAAGGTAAAAATTTATATAAAACGCTTGACTGGCGGTTTAAACTGTGTTACCATTAATCTGAGAAACACGGTTTGTATAAAATTGCCGTAATTTGTTTAAGACCGAATGAATAAGCTTTAGAAGAACAGGGCCTTCGGTTTAGCTGAAAGGACATTTTTGTAATATGAATAATGTGCGTAATCTTAAAAACGATATAGAAAAAAATGCTATAACACACGGAAGTCTGCCGTTTTGGAGCTGGAACGACAAGCTTGAACCGGAGGAGCTTCGCAGACAGATACGGGTAATGAAAAATCTCGGAATGAACGGATTTTTTATGCACGCAAGATGCGGTCTTGAAACGGAATATCTTTCCGAGGAATGGTATGAATGCGTAGCCGCATGTATTAATGAGGCAAAAAAGCTCGGAATGGAGGCGTGGTCATACGATGAAAACGGATGGCCGAGCGGATTTGCCGGGGGAAAGCTTCTTGACGATGAGAAAAATCATGCAAAATATCTTGTGATGCGCGAACTTTCGGATTATCCGGAGGAGGACGTATCGCTTCTCGGCGTGTATACTTTGTCGGACGGCGTACTTTCGAAGGCTGACATCAAAAGTAATTCAGATCGCTTTTATGCAGTATATGAGGGCCGTGACAGCTCTTATGTTGATACGATGAATCCTAAGGTTACTGAAAAGTTCATAGAGGCAACACATGAGGAATATAAAAAGCGTATAGCTCCGGAGGATTTCGGAAGCGTGATGCCGGGATTTTTCACCGACGAGCCTCAGTATTTCCGCGGTGCAACCCCGTGGTCCGATATTATTCCTGAATGCTTTGAGCGCGAGTACGGATACAGCGTTTATTCTGCGCTTCCGGCTATGTTTATTGATTTTGACGGCGCCGAGAGCTTTCGTTACGATTATTACAGGCTTTGCCATATACTCTTTATTCAGAATTTTATAAAGCCGCTTTATGAGTGGTGTGAGAAAAACGGCTGTCAGATCACCGGTCATGCGATTGAGGAAGGATCGCTTTCAGGGCAGATGTGGTGCTGCGGAGGAATAATGCCGTTTTACGAATATGAGCATATTCCGGGAATAGATTATCTCGGAAGAGGGCTCGCTTCCGACCTTTCCCCGAAGCAGCTCGGTTCGGCATGCGCGCAGCTCGGCAAGAAGAAAGCGCTTACCGAAACTTTTGCATGCTGCGGGTGGGATGTTACTCCGCGCGAACTGAAGCGCATAGCTGAGCTTCAGTATGTCGGAGGGGCGAATATGATGTGTCAGCATCTTTATTCGTATACCGAGCGCGGACAGCGCAAGCGCGATTATCCGGCGCATTATTCCGAGCATAATCCGTGGCAGCCGTATCTTGCCGATTTCGACCGTTATTTCAATAATCTCGGTTACACACTGTCGCTCGGCGAGGAGTATGTGACTACACTTGTTATTCATCCGATACACAGTGCATGGATGCGCTATAAGCGTCATCTCGATGCGGCGTCCATAGAAGAACTCCAAAATAAATGCTTTGAACTTTCAGATAGGCTTTCCGGAATGCAGCTTCCGTATCACTGGGGCGATGAAACTATGATGGCGCGCCTTGCGTCTGTGGAAGATACCGAGGACGGAGTGAGACTTCGCGTAGGTAAATGTACATATAAATATGTTATTGTTCCGCACTGTTATACACTTGACGGCACGACAGCCGCACTTCTGCGCGAATTTATATCGCGCGGCGGACGTATAATGCTTTACGGAGATGCTCCGTATGCTGTCGACGGCAGGGCGGAGGATATGTCATGGCTTGTATCAGACACATCTCTTGAGGATATCGCAGACGACGCCGATGCAAGACTCGGAGGCAATGAGTGTCTGACCGATCTGCGTATGACCGTTCGCAATACCGAAAACGGACGGATATTCTATATAGTAAATCTTTCCGAACGAGAAAAAAAGAATATAACTCTGTCTGTGAAGAACTGCGCGGGAGTATGCATGCTCGATATGGCTTCTCTCGATATCGGGGCGGCGGATTATGAATGCATCGGAGACGGACTTACCGTCCTGTTTGATCTTGAACCTGCAGGTTCGTTTGTGTTTGTCGAGAGCGATGCTTTAAAGCCTGAAAAACGATCCGAAAAACCTGATAAAGGTATTGTTCTGCCGGGCAGAATGACCCTAGCGGATGCACCGCAAAACTGCATTGCGCTTGACTGCGCAGAGCTTTCATATGACGGAGTAAATTTCAGTAAGATGCTTCCCGTTCCGTGTATAAAGGATAAGCTTTATCACAAGCGGTATGAGGGACGTATTTATCTGAGATACAGATGGAATACTTCTTTTCTGCCGTCTGATATATCCGTGGCTGTTGAACCTATGAAGAACTGCCGTATTTCTGTAAACGGCAGCGAGGCATTTTTCGGAGAGGGATTCTGGTATGACAGAACTTTTAAAGTAGCCGATATTGCAGATAAACTTGTGATCGGTGATAATGAGATCACCGTTTCGTTTGACTATTATCAGCGCGAGCATGTTTATTATGTCCTTTTCGGAGGAGTATCAGAATCGTTGCGTAACTGCCTGTCGTTCGATACAGAGATAGAAAACATATATCTTTTCGGATCGTTCTGTGTCGATACCGATCGCTCCGCATATTCTGAAGGACCGCGCAACAGCCTTGAATACAGCGGCGGATTTACGCTTACAGAGCAGCGCGGCGAGATAGACATGACGGATATAGTGCGTGACGGATATCCGTTCTACGGCGGTGGAATCGATGCGTACTGTGATTATGAATATGACGGCGGAGATACTACATGGCTTGTATTTGACGGCAGATACGCGGTTGCCGAGATCAGTGTGAACGGACAGTGCGCCGGAGTGCTGATGTTCGAAAACCGTATCGACCTTTCGGAATTTTTGCGCAAGGGTACAAACAGAATAGGTATTAAGGTATATAATGCCATGAGGAATCTTATCGGACCGCATCACAGACACGATCCCGAACCGCTTTCGGTATCTCCGAACACATTTTCATTCGAGGGTGAGTGGGACGGAGAGAACTGCCCCGCATATGCCGCGCGTTATGCTTTTGTAAAATTCGGAATCAAATCAATATAAAAAGGAACAGGTGAT
>CALGZV010000015.1 GCA_937934385.1 uncultured Clostridia bacterium
CCAAATACCTCGGTTATACCCATATTGATATTCAGTAATTCAGGAAAGGAATTATAATTATATGTCCATTATCACAGAAAGAAACGCTTCTCTTAAAGTATTCGAAAAGGCAGCCGAACGCGGAACCAGTATAGGAATCTTCTGTACAGCAAGCTATTGGAACACAGAGGCAATTCTCATGGCTGCACAAAGAATCGCCGAAAAATATCAGATTGAGCAGGTTCCGGTAGTTGTTGCAACCACCTTTACATATCCTCATATGCCTCAGTGCGAACGTTTTCTGCATTGCGGCGACGCAAAGGCGGGAATTCTTTCCCACTTTGGATATTTAAACGCTGTTGCAGGAAGTAAATATTCACCCTATAAAAATGTTGCCGTACTTCCTCACCTTGATCACGCGAACCCCGTGAGAGACAGATGGGCTCTCACCTGTGCGCTTGATTACTTTTCAAGCGTTATGTTCGACGCGCAGCTTTATCCTTTTGAGGAAAATATGGCTCTTACTGAGGAATACGTAAAGAATTACGGAAAAGATGTTCTTGTAGAAGGAATTCTCGAATCCCTCAATGTTTCAGACGGTGCGGTATCTACACATATTGACAACTATTGTGAAAATGCTGTAAAATATGTCAAAAACACCGGAGTTGATTTTGCGGTTGCAGATCTCGGAACAGAGCAGCAATCGACTTCGATCGGAAAAGCTAAATATGACAAAGAGAGGGCAAGAGAGCTTACCGCTGCTCTCGGAAGAAAGATGCTTGTTCTTCATGGAACTTCCTGTCTCGCGAACGAGCAGACAAGAGGACTTGCTTCTGACGGCGTTGTCCGTGTAAATATGTGGACAAGAATTGCAAGAGAAGCTGGACAGTACGCTGCCGAAAAGCTTGCACAGCGTATGGATAAGATACAGGCAGGAGATTTCAATTCCACAGAATCTATGGCATATATAAGAGACAACACAGAAAAAGCAGCTGACATCATGGAAGAAATGATGGAGCTGTTCGGATACGCAAATCTGGCATAAGAAAAGAATACTTTTTATATAAAAAACGGGATATGCATTGAATATGACGATTCTTTACATGTCCCGTTTTAAATATTTTATTACAGTAAAAATTAAGTATTGGATATTTTGGTATTTGCTATGGACAAGTTATGAAATACTTTTGTATTGCATTTTGTCTGAAATATAGGTTTTTAACCTGATTTTATTTTCTTGATTCTGAAATGCCGGGACGCTCAAGTACGTTAGTATATACGGCTTCTTTGTTTGAATGTAATGTCCAAATTATACCCATACAACCTTTAGCTAAAAGGTTGTATGGGTATCGTTCAATGTTGTAAGAAATAATTATAAAGTACACACCGGAACAATTTTAAAGGACTATGCATTGACAATCAGTGTCATCAAGGATTTTTCTGTTCTTTGGTAGGTTTTTGCAATTTTCCGTTTTTCAGCAGCGTTGTGATGCAGTGCAGCAAAAACCATCCGTCACAATGAAATGTAAACTGCAATTCATACATTTTTACCTTTTTAAGGTGCGCAGGGACCGATTCCAGTACAGCCTCAGAATAAGGTGCCTTCAATGCCTCAAAATTCAGCCCGGTACTTTATCTTGATTTGCTCACCGATAGCAAGGAGTTCGTCTTGAATCTCTTTATTTACCAGTACAATAATCTGCCATACAGACATGAAGTATCCGTCATAGTCGCCGCTGGTTTTCACATAGCCGCGTTCGGCAAGCCATGCATAGTCATCCTTTGAAAGAAGGTACTCAGCCTCTCTTTTATAAAGCGAAAGAATACGCCTTGCCTCTTCAGAATACTGCAGATCATGACGTTCGCCACGATCTGACCACTCACTATCAATCTGCCAAAGGACACGCTCACCGTTGCCATTCCACATCGGTCCGCACCAATTCTTCATGTACACGTAGTCATCCGGGAGAACTATATCATCCGGTACGACTGCTGCATGGCAAATATTATGCGCACCATCCGGGCGGATTGTAGCAACCTCTTCAAAGGAAATGCTCTCATCCATCAATTTTTCACCGGAACAAGCGGTGATATAAGGAATCAGAGACCAAAGTAGAAAGTTTTTATCACGTAACGGCTTTTCCCTTGTAGAGCCAGGGAGCATATGATTGCAGATAATACGATCATCGTCCAGGAACTCGCTATGGATCAGTTCATCGTACAAATCATTTGCAAACAGCTCAGCAGCACGCTTGTACATATCATTCTGCATGGCAAGCAGTTCTGCAGTTGGTTCGCTGATGATGAAGTTCACAATGTACTTATCCTTTTGTGCCAGCAGAAAACCGTATTCTTCAAGGAATTCAACTTCGTTTTCTACATACACGGGGGAAACGCCAAGATCATCGGCAATCTCGTCCGCCGTTTTAGCAGTATCCCGAACACAGTAGCAAATGTTCTGGGACAGCGCGGAACGAAAGAATTCGTCCGAGGATTTTGTGCCAACAGAACCGTTGATACCGTAGGAGTGAAATTTAATAGGATTAAACCTAAGTTCGCTTGCTTTTCTCATCGTATCCATACCTCGTTTCAATTCTTTTTTAGCTTCAAACAAGTGCCATTTGACGGTACCGAGAGGAATACCCAATTCTTTTGCAATGTCAGCCTGCTTGCGATTCTCAAAATAATATGCGATCACAATTCTTCTCTGCAGCTTTGAAAGGTATGCAATCTCGGTTCTGAGACGACGAACAGACTCCGTATTGTCATCGGTTTCGATTTCAAAATGTGAATCTGCAATTAGCTCCCCGACTTCATCAAAAGAAACACCGACCATACTTTTTGCGTTATCACGGTAGTAGTTGCTCAGCGTATTATGAGCAACCGTCCAGATAAATTTACCCATATCCGCAACGTCCTCCTTTGCAAGGAGAGAACGAAACGCTTTCGCCGCAATCTCTTGGGACAAATCTTCTGCATCATGAATGCTTTTACACCTCTTAAGAGTAAACCCGAATATAGGCTTCAGATATTCAGTTATAGTTTTCTCTACGTCTTGTCTGTTCACTTGCTTGTACCTCGTTGAAAGCTTTCATACATATAGACACGTGATTCAAAAAAGGTTGGGGCTTTTTAAAAAATAATTTGAAATCCAAAAGAGGGATTCTCATAAAAGCACACAATATAAATTGCTGCAAAGCCTGTTATCCCAAACCAGCATGCGAAAGCCAATGTTTACAGGTAGCAGTATTTGTGTTGTAATGCATGTTTCTTTTTGTGTTGCATTTTATCTGAAACGCAGTTTTTTAAACGCATTTTATTTTCTTAATATTGAAATGCTGAAATGCTCGAAACCGTTGGTATACAAGGAGAAAAAGAAAGAAGCCTTGTTTTTCAAGGCTTCTTTCTTTGGTGCGGGAGACGGGACTTGAACCCGTACGGTGTAAACCACACGCCCCTCAAACGTGCGCGTCTGCCAGTTCCGCCACTCCCGCGTAATGCGGTTTTGCTTGCCACGTTTGATATTATATCATAAACAAGAGATTTTGTCAATAGAAAAATATGCACAAACAAAAGGCGATATACAGCGTTCCAAATGTGCATATTTGCCATTGAATTAGCTTTTCATAGCATTTACGAGTTCTGAATAGAATCCGCCGCGGGCGACAAGCTCCGCGTGTTTGCCCTGCTCAACAATATGTCCGTTCTTCATTACAATAATAATATCGGATTCCATTATCGTTGAAAGGCGATGTGCTATAACTATACTTGTTTTGCCCCGCATCATTTCGGTGAAAGCGCGCTGAACTTTAATTTCTGTTCGCGTATCGATACCTGATGTTGCCTCGTCAAGTATAAGCATCGGTGTTTTTGCAAGCATTACTCTTGCTATGCAAAGCAGCTGCTTCTGTCCTTCGGAAAGGTTGTCTCCTCCGGCGGTTATTACGGTATCATACCCGTTTTCGAGCCGTTTGATAAAGCTGTGCGCATGTGCTTTCTTCGCAGCTTCAATGATCTCTTCGCGCGAAGCCTGAGGATTTCCGTAGGATATATTTTCGGCAACTGTTCCTGCGAAAAGCCATGTGTCCTGAAGAACCATTCCGAACATTGCTCTAAGCTCATCGCGGGACATATCACTTGTCGGAACGTCGTCTATAAGTATTCTTCCGCTGCTTGGTTCATAAAAGCGAAGCAACAGATTTATCATGGTCGTCTTTCCGCAGCCTGTCGGACCGACGATTGCGATCCGCGATCCCGCAGGAGCGTGCAGACAGAAGTCTTCGATCAAAGGCGAATCGGTGTATGAGAAATAGAGATGCTCAATATCAATGCAGCCCTTTTTCTCATCCTGTACTGAAATGCCGCCCGATGATTCATTTTTAGATATTTTGTCTTTGGGCTCATCGGGGGTGTCTATAACGTCGAAAATTCGTCCTGCTGACGCAAATGCCGATTGAAGCTGTGTAACTATTCCGCTTATCTCGTTGAAAGGCTTTGTATACTGATTTGCGTAAGAGAGAAATACAGATATGCTTCCGACGGATATGCTTCCGCCCATTGCGATAACCGATCCGAGAACACCTGCCGCTGCATAAACAAGGCTATTTACAAAACGTGTTGTGGGATTTACGAGCGCGGAGTAAAACTGCGCGCGATATCCGCATTCTTTGAGTCTGCCGTTTATCTTGTCATTTTTTTTACAAGCGCCGGATTGCTGTCCGAACGCGATAAGAAGCTTTTGCGCGCCGAAATACTCCTTGACATTTGCGGTGATCTCTCCCTGAAGCACGCTTTGGCGCGTGAAGTATTTAAAAGAGCCTTTTGCGATAAATGCTGCAGTGAGAAGTGAAAGAGGTGTGAGAAGAACAACAGCGATCGTTATAATTCCGCTTTCACGGAACATGAAAAGTAGGGTACCGACTATTGTAAGAGTACCGGTGAAAAGCTGGGAAAAAGCTTGAAGCAGGCCGTCGGATACCATGTCGATGTCATTGGTCGCTCGGTTGATGAGATCGCCGTGAGGATGACTGTCGATGTATGACAGGGGGACATGCTGAAGTTTTTCAAACATGCGGCATCGGAGATCGTGAACGGTCTTTCCGGTGATACTGCTGTTAAGATATGCCCCGGCAAAGCGGAACAGCGTTGCTAATATAGCTGATCCGATAAGAAAGAGAATTACGGTTCGCAGCTTTCCGAAATCAACGTTTCCTTGGCCGAGCATGAGATCTATTGCATTTCCCGTAAAAACCGGGACTGCAAGCGTGAATACAACGCCTGCCGCAGAGCAGAGAAGTGAAAGTAATACGAGAGGGGTGTACGGACGCACATACCGCAGAAGTCTTTGAAGTATCTTTTTATTCATTTTCAGATGCCTCCTTTGCGGGTTCGGGTTCGCTCTGCGAGCGCATGATCTCGCGGTACAGCTCACAGCTGCGGGCAAGCTCCTTATGTGTCCCTGAGGCTGCGATGGCTCCGTCATCGAGAAGAATAACGCGGTCGGTTCCTTTCATGGACGATATGCGTTGTGATATCAGAATTACGGCAACACGGTATTCTTCTGTAAGCTTACGTATCGCACCGCGCATTTTTCTGTCTGTCTCTGTATCAAGCGCGCTTGATACGTCGTCAAGAATCAGCAGTTTTGCTCCGCATATTACGGATACGAGAGCGCGCGCAACGGTAAGTCTCTGACGCTGTCCGCCTGAAAAGTTTCTTCCGTTTTGTTCGACAGGCGCATCAAGTCCGCCCTTTTCGGTTACAAAATCGAGGGCTTGTGCGGCCGTGAGCGCTTTTATGAGGATTTCATCATCTGCGCCGCTGCTTCCGTATCTGAGATTTGAACCGACCGTGCCGCTGACGAGCGTTAAGTGTTGAGGAACGACTGCTATGTGCGCATGAAGTTCTGCAAGCGGTATTTCATGTATCGGTATTCCGCAAA
>CALGZV010000016.1 GCA_937934385.1 uncultured Clostridia bacterium
TTTTTACCCGACACAAAATATCAAAAGGGCGCACTTCACTCACCGCGAGTAAAGTGCGCCCAGACGGTCGGCATTTTAAAGCGTTTTCTGTTCCTTTGTGGTGCTCCACATTAACTCCGTCAGTTGCAGAAAACATGTAACTCAGGTAATCTGCAAGCGTCATTCCGATACCCGCTGCGTACCTTCGGTACAACAATATAAGTATATCATTATTTTATACTTATGTCAAGGCACACATCAACAAAATTCAAATTATTTTTTCTTAATTCCCGATTATTTTCCCGCCTGTGTTTCGCAGTATATACAACGGTATATTTTGTTTTCAGGATCAGTCAGTCTAAAAACATGATCAAGCTCATGTTCTACCGTAGTGATACATCTCGGATTTTTACATTTTATGACTCCGACAAGCGTCTGAGGCATGGGAATACTGCGTTTTTCGACCAATTTCCCGTCACGGATAATGTTTACCGTAGCACCGGGATCGACGTATCCGATAACATCAAGATTGATCGGTATATCAGCGTCTATCTTGATAATATCTTTCTTGCCGAGCTTGCTGCTGCACACATTTTTTATTATCGCAACCGAGCAGTCGAGACTGTCAAGCGCGAGAAGCTCATAGAGCTTCATTCCGCGTCCTGCGGTTATATGGTCGATAACGATACCGTTGATTATAGAATCTATTTTCATATCGGTCTGCTTCCTTTCCTGCCGCGCTCAAAGTTTTCCTGCTTCGGCGAGCAGCATGAGTATAAGTGCCATTCTCATGTATTTTCCGTTCAGCACCTGCTTGAAATAACATGCTCTCGGATCATTATCGATAGCCGCGCTTATTTCATTAACTCTCGGCAGCGGATGCATTATACAGAGATCGCTCTTTGCGCTCTGAAGCTTTTTAGGTTCAAGTATGTAGCTATCTTTAAGGCGAAGATAATCTTCTTCGTTAAAGAAACGCTCGCGCTGAACACGTGTCATGTAAAGAATATCGAGTTCAGGCATAGCCTCCTCGAGACTTGCAGTCTGAACATAAGGTATTCCCTTCTTCTTAAGTACATCCTTTTTAACGTAGCTCGGCAGCTTAAGTTCATCCGGAGATATCAGTACAATATTTATTCCGGTATATCTTGACAGCGCGTTTATAAGCGAATGAACCGTTCTTCCGAACTTAAGGTCGCCGCAAAAGCCGACGGTAAGATCGCTTATTCTTCCTTTTTCGCGATATATAGTCAGAAGATCGGCGAGCGTCTGCGTAGGGTGGTTATGACCTCCGTCTCCCGCGTTAATGACCGGAACAGATGCATACTGAGAAGCTACAAGCGGAGCGCCCTCCTTAGGATGACGCATAGCTATTATGTCCGCATAACAGCTTATTACTCTTGCAGTATCGGCAACCGTTTCCCCTTTCGCGGCAGATGAGCTTGAAGCCTCGGAAAATCCGATAACATTTCCGCCAAGCTCATACATAGCCGCCTCAAAACTGAGTCTTGTGCGTGTTGACGGCTCAAAAAACAGTGTTGCAAGCTTCTTTCCGCGGCATTTTTCGCTGTACGACTGCGGATTTTCAATAATATCACACGCCGTAGCGAGCAATGCCTCGATCTCTTCTACCGAAAGATCAAGTATATCTATAAGACTTCTCATAATTTCGCTCCGTTCACGGCAAGATAATTACGTATCCGCTGCACGTTTTCCGCGTTGGATTCATCCTCTTCCAGATACTCGATGATATCATAAACGTCAACAACAGAATAAACCGGAAAGCCAAACTCCTGTTCCACTTCCTTCATGGCGGACAGTTCCGTCTTTCCCTTTTCTCTGCGGTCTACCATTACAAATACGGCGGAAACCTTGACGCCGTCAAGTCCTCGAAGAAGCTCCATACTTTCGCGGATCGCTGTTCCTGCGGTGATAACGTCCTCGACTATGACGATTTCCTCGCCCGATGTCGGCTTATATCCGACAAATACACCGCCCTCGCCGTGATCCTTAGCTTCCTTGCGGTTGAAGAAAAACGGAACGTCAAGTCCGTCCGCCGAGAGTGCCGACGCCACGGAGACCGCTATCGGTATGCCCTTATATGCAGGTCCGAACAACACCGTCTTTTTCTCGCCGATGTGTTCCTTGTACGCTTTTGCATAAAATTCTCCGAGCTTTCTGATCTGATCACCCGTCTTTATGTCGCCTGCGTTGATAAAATACGGTATCTTCCGTCCGCTCTTTGCGGTAAAGTCACCGAATTTCAGAACGCCCGCGCTCTCGAGAAACCCTATAAATTCTCTTTTATAGCTTTCCATTTTTATATCCCCTCCCGTTTTCAGTCAACAAATTCATTTACGCAGCGGCTGTATGCACCAACAGGATCGGCAGCGGCTGTGATCGGTCTTCCGACTACTATGTAATCCGATCCGATTTTTTTAGCTTCGGCAGGCGTCATAACACGCTTCTGATCTCCGACATCACCGTCGGCAAAACGAACTCCGGGGGTAACCGTAAGAAAGTCCGGACCGCATACTCTGTGTACCTTTTCCGCCTCAAGAGGCGAGCATACAACTCCGTCAAGTCCTGCAAGCTTTGCGTTATGCGCATAGTGCATTACGACCTTGTCGATCGGTTCTTTTATAAGCAGATCCTTCTCCATACTCTCCTGATCTGTAGATGTAAGCTGTGTCACCGCTATGAGAAGCGGTCTTGTTCCGTCAGGTCTCGTAAGTCCTTCGAGTGCAGCCTGCATCATATGAACCGTTCCTGCCGCATGAAGATTACATATATCCACATCAAGAGACGACAGCACTGCCATAGATTTTTTTACAGTATTCGGAATGTCATGAAGTTTCAGATCAAGAAATATTTTGTGTCCTCTGCACTTGATCTCCCTCACGATCTGCGGTCCCTCAGAATAGAACAGCTCCATTCCGATCTTAACAAACGGCTTTTCGTCTGTAAAAAGATCGAGAAATCCGAAGACCTGATCAGCTGACGCAAAATCACATGCTACAATAACATCTTTTCCCATTGATTGTTTCCTTTCTGCGACTGTTTTATATGCAGCCGTCGCCGGCAAAACGGTAAGCGGTGCATCGCAGCTTATTCCGTAACCAAAACAAGCTGCGGACGCACTCGTCACACTCTGTTTACACGGTCAGGCTCTTGCCTTTCCGATTATCTCCGAAAGATTTTCAATACCGTACCGTTCCATAACGGCAGGAAGATCGTTTATTATATTTCGGCAAGCATACGGTTCTATGAGATTTGCCGCGCCGATCTCTACAGCCGAAGCTCCGGCAAGCATCATCTCAATAACTTCTTCGGCAGATGATACGCCGCCTATTCCTATGACCGGAATATCAACAGCTTCCGATACATGATATACCATACGAAGTGCGACCGGGATTATAGCATGACCGGAAAAACCGCCCATCTTGTTGGCGATAACAGGCTTTTTTGTACGCAGATCGATCCGCATTCCAAAAAGCGTATTGATAAGGCTTATTCCGTCCGCTCCGGCTTCCTCGCACGCCTTTGCGATAGAAACTATATCCGTTACATTCGGTGAAAGCTTCATAAACACAGGCTTCGTAGTGACCTTTTTAACAGCCGCCGTAACCGCAGCTGCCGCCGAAGGCTCTGTACCGAAGCTCATTCCCCCGCCGTGTACATTCGGGCAGCTTATATTGACTTCAAGCCAACCCACCTGCTCCTCTGCGTCAAGCCTTTGACAGGTGTAGACATATTCATCAACCGAAAAGCCGCTTACATTCGCTATGACTTTTTTTGAAAAGCATTTTTTCAGCTTCGGAAGCTCCTCGGATATTACCTTTTCAACGCCAGGATTCTGAAGTCCTACAGCATTTATAATTCCGTCGGGACATTCCGCTATACGCGGAGTCGGATTTCCGAACCGCGGATCCTTTGTAGTACCCATGAAAGAAAATGTTCCGAGAATATTTATGTCG
>CALGZV010000017.1 GCA_937934385.1 uncultured Clostridia bacterium
AGTTTTTTAACCGCCTTTTTCGTTATATGAAACGGCGGTAATTTGCATTTCGTTTTTTATTGTGGTATAAAACCGTTTCTGTTTATAATCGGGCGGATGTGTTTTGTATACACATCCGCCCGTTATTTTTAGTTTATGTACCGACGTATGTCGTCATAACACAGGTTACCGTGAAATATCTTGTTGTAGCCTGCTTCGACACGATAAAATAACGCAGACTGTAAATTTCCGCGGGATTAATAAAAAGCCATCTCACGGGTAAACAAAAGAGCCGCAGCGGAACGTGAGAGATTGCCTTCTCTCACGTCCGAACTCAGGGTTGATCAAGACAACGCCTAAGCCACATCTGCGACATACAAAAGTATAACATATTTATTTGCACGCGTCAAGAGTCGATGCAGATATTGTATGTTGCTGTGCGCTGCTATGCAGTCTTATGATACGTGTTGGGGGTGAAAGTGCCATTGCCGTAAGCCATTTCGTACAACTTACGCACGCCGCGCGCAAAGCGCGATAGCCCACAACCCTGTTTCGCTTCCGTTCGTTTTTTATCCGGGAGTTTAGCTTATCCGCCGCTTTAAAACGGCGGATCATATATTACGGCAGCCCGCATTCTATCCGTGCTGCCGTTTTTTTGAAAATAGGAGGCTGTCATGTTAACCGAAAATCTCAGAAGCTCTATTATCAACAAATATTTCGACGCAATGCTGCGTACAACTGTCTGCGACTGTACCGAATATGCACGGATCAGAAACTGTAATCCAGTTACGGTCAAATCGTGGAAAGCACAGGGATTAAGGCGTATAGCCGAGGCAGCCGGAAGTATAGAAGGACTGAACACCGAAAATGTTCTGCACAGTTTTGAAAACACTGTCTGGAATGACGGATTCAGAGAGGAAATTGACGGATATATCAGATCGCAGGAAGCTGTGTACTGGAGATTTGTTCCGCACAACGGAGATTTTCCCTCTGCCGAGGAACTTATAAGTTATCTGATCGATAACTATCGCGAAGAGATAGCGAGAAGTATTATAGACGGATACCGCAGTACCATGCATGGCACGGAGATAGTACTCAGAAGCCTGCATAATTCAGTCGATTCATATTATAAAAACGACTGGCGGAAGTATCAGCGCTATCAGGTAAGATTTTATGATTACAGCAACCGACTTGTCGGAAAGTATACGTTCTCCGATGAAAATGAAGCAACTGAATATGCGGAAGAAAAGCTTGACGGCGCCGCTGACATATATAGCCGCTATATTATAAGGACAAATTCACTGTTCAACGGAGAGTGGTATATATGCGGAGCCGGAGGAAATGCATCTGTTGCACATATTTACAGCAGAACACCCGATAAATGGCGTGTTTCGTACTATGATTATGAGGACCGGATTATAAAAACGGATGAATCGGAATTTCCTGAGGATGAATCGGAACGGTCGGCGAAAAGAAACCGTCTTAACGCAATGTATTATGTTTTATCCTGCCGCGAGCCGGGAGCTTCAGATTTTACTGTTCAATATTTTGCGGTAAGCGGCTCTTGCAGAATCGACGGTATTGCTGATATTATCCAGAAAAAGATTATAGAATATAACAATAAACACCGTGACCGCATTTACCGCCGAATGCTCAGGAAAGATGCTGAAGAGACTCAGCTTATGCTCGAAGACGGACTGAATCCGGAGAGTTTTCAGGAGTTCTGTTTGTAATTTTTTGTCTCTTTAATCGGTATATGTTGGTTTTACAGACAAACATCTGAGGCAGTGGATAAAAATTTACTTGTTTGACAATCGCTTTTTCGGAGATTGCGAAAAGAAAAATGCTGTGTTAAAATCTGTACCGGAAATTCTTTTGCTCCCGCAAATCTGATAGTGATCGTTGATTATTATAACAATCGAATATTTAGTTTTATTTTTCACGGAAAACCAAAAGTTTTTCTTTCGCCGCCTGTTTTATCTGCAAGCTCTGTTCCGCCGTATCACGGCGGAATTTTTTATTCTTACAAATGATACCGTATTGAAATGTTCATACAAATATAGTAAAATACTGTAATAACATGCGGAAAGGAGGGCAACCGTGAGATATGTCATAACTGAGGAGCAGGACGGAACTACTGTAAAGGATTTTTTGTTCGGTACGCTCGGTTTTTCCCGCGCAGCTGTCACCCGTCTGAAAAAAAGGGAAAACGGAATAACTGTCAGAGGCTCACAGGCGACTGTCCGTGCCGTACTACGCAGCGGGGATGAGCTTGTACTGCGGTATGAGGACGGCGAAGAAGATGTAATCGGAAATATTCTTCCCGTTC
>CALGZV010000018.1 GCA_937934385.1 uncultured Clostridia bacterium
ACGCATATCAAAAGGATCATAAGCGCCGCGCCGACGTTATCTGAAGCTAAAGCAGAAAGTCAGACAGCCGAAGGACCGGAGACTGCCGAAGATACCCCCTGTGCGTGCAAAAAAGCTGACGCACCGGAAACGGACTTCAAGGTATCGGCGGCAGCTGAAAAGGTCAGAACTTCTGAAAAAACGGTAAATCCGAATATCTGCATTGACAAAGTCCCGGCGGAGCCGTCAGCGCGGTATTCAGAAAAAAATAAAATCCGTACCCTAAGGACGGCAAAGCAAAGAGCGGCAGCGGACAAAAAGCTTGCAGGAGAAAGCGCGCATGGCGGCTGTTTACGCTGACGAGTGCTGTATGTGTCCGCCCGAGCTTGGCTGTCTCGGTATTTTCTGTCCGAAACGCCGCCGCATTCATATATGCGATAGCTGCGGCGAGCCTGTCTCAGAAGATACATTCGATACCGGATATGAAACGGAGGTACAGAACGGCAGCGCGGAAAGCTCCTCATTCGTACAGCGCTCCGAAACATACGGTCATCAGAAAGGCGGATATAAGGCGGGCAGTGAGTTTCCCTCGGTCGGAGTACATCCGGAGAACCGGGGACATACGGTATACGGTAAATATCCGGCAGACGGTGAAATTTGCGCTGAATGCGCGCAGAAAGTACATATATGAACAGAAAAACAATCAAGAAACGGGAACGGTCAGACATTTATGAAAGCACATCTGCGCTCTGTCCTTTCTACCGCGGTGAAATTTCCTGCTCGGTCATATGCGAAGGCGTTACAGACCGCTCCTCCGTCCGGCTTACGTTCGTACGCAGCGCCGATGCAAAACAGCATCTGTACAAATTCTGCTACAACGATTACAGCCGGTGCCGGGTGTTCAGCATGCTGTACGGTAAGTACGAATGACAGATTCAAAGCATGAAAAAAATTCCGTTCTGACCGGTGGAAAATCACGTGCTTCCCCTGTTCGTAAAGACAAATACGATTCAGCACACAAAACGCCGCCCGTCACTGAGCGTTCCGAAAACGGTACCGCAGCTGCCGGTATACCGCCGGAGAGTGAATCTGCAGAATGCGATGCCGCGCTCTGCAAACCGCAGCTGCCGGCCGATAAATCTGCGCCGATGCACAGCAAAAACTCAGAAAATCCTCCGTCTGACTTTGCTGCAAAGACCGTTCCCGATAATTCCGTTTTTACGCAGGACGGCAATCCCCAGGCTTATCTGTCCCGTTCTGTCCCCGAAGCCTCTTCGGGCGAATCTGCTGAACACATTACCGACGCGGAGCGCGCAAGCCGCATTATTCATATCACAGACCGGATTGTCGAACGTCTTTCCGAGGCTGTCGAAATTCTTGATCCCGACGACACTCAGCACATGAAGCAGATAGTGTCGTCTCTCAGTGAAATTATCGATATCAGAAAGCAATCCTCCGCCGAAGCCTCTGTTATTACCGTAAACTTCGAGGGAGATGAAGATTACAGTGAGTGAAACATTTGATAGAAACATTTCTGAACTCGCCAGTTTTTTCCTTTCGCTTTTCCAAATCATAACATTGCTTTAAGGAGAAGCCTGACAAATTCGTGAATGCTCCAAGCTTTCCTCTCGAAGCGGGAGACTGACGAGTCTGCAACTTTAAGCCTTCCCCTTTTCACTTTTCCCGAATATGGCGGTGCGTGTACAAATTTATTATGGGGAAAATTCAGCCGCACCTTTGGGGAAGGGGGACCGCGTTAGCGGTGGATGAG
>CALGZV010000019.1 GCA_937934385.1 uncultured Clostridia bacterium
TGAGTATCTCGAAATTCCGAGAACAATACCCATCTCCGCTATCTGCATGGCAAGCGCCGTTCCTCCGTAACTGAAAAACGGCAGAGAGATTCCCGTGTTAGGAAGTATAGCTGTAACAACTCCTATATTAAGCAGAGCCTGTATCGCAACTTTACTTACTATTCCTATGACAACAAGCTGAGAAAAAGTATCCGGCGTACGAAGCGCTATAACAATACCGCGCCAGACGAGAAGGACAAACAGCGCTATAAGTCCGACAGCTCCGATAAAGCCAAGCTCCTCCGCTACGATCGAAAAAATAAAATCATTCTGTGGCTGTGAAACAAACAGATGCTTTTGGCGGCTGTTTCCGAGACCGGTACCAAACAAGCCTCCAGAACCGACGGCATACAATCCCTGAAGAGTCTGATAAACTTCGTCCTGAGCGCTGTAATTCTCCGGATGAAGCCAGACGTCAACTCTCTGACGTGCGTATCCGGAAAAACTTATAGCTATAACGGCAGCTACAGCAGCAGAGCTTCCTGCTATAATAAACCAGAATTTTCGCGCTCCGGCCGCAAAAATAACACACATTCCTATAAGAAACATAATAATCATACAGGAAAAATGATTTTCAAGCATGATAAGAAGGCAGACAAAAAGCACAAATCCTGCAGGAATAAAAAGTCCGTATACAGATGACTGCCAGAAATCCGCATAATTATGTGCCGGCTTCTCATATATCGAATAGTATCGCGCAAGGAAAAGCACAAGCACGAGCTTCATGATCTCGGACGGCTGAAACCGTACTCCGCCGATTTCTATCCATCTTGTTGCAACACCTGCCGCAAGTCCGTAAACAGGCGTTATAACAAGCAATATAGACGTAATTACAAAAGCAGGAACCGTAAATTTATATATAATACGGTAGTCAAGATTCATCATAAAGATCATCGCGCCGATTCCGAGAACAGCAAATGCAAGCTGATGCTTTATATAATAAAGACTGTCTCCGGTTTTTGAAAGCGCGTACGCATAACTCGCACTGAAAACCATAATAAGTCCGAAACCGATAAGTACCAGGACTATTATGAGCATAGGCCTGTCAAAGCCGCCTTTAATCCTTATTATATCCTCTTTTTTTTCATAGTCCTCTGCCGATGCTATCCACCGCGGGAAACGTATTTTTTTATGAGCGGTTTTATTCTTTATATTATCATTTTTTCTTCTGACAGACCTATCGTGTCTGACCGGCTCTCTGACATTCGAAGCGTTTGACGATGATTGATTTACCGAATGTCTCCGCTCTGGTAATGAAGCTGAATTACGATTCGATGAGGAAACTGATTTTCGTCCTTCAGATGACGATGAAAGCACCCGTCTGCGGTCATTTGATAATGAAGAATTTGTCTGATACCCGTTATTCGCCGGCATATTATGACTGCGTCGGTCAGAATTATTTCCCGTTTCATTGTCGGAAGTTCGTGTACGTTCCGACGGTCTTGAAGCATTCACTGTATCAGATAAAACTCCATTCTCCGGATAACGATGAATTTTATTCTTTGCATTACCGGAGTTTGCAGCCGGAGATATTCTTCTTTGAGTACGGGCATCAGACGGGCTGTCTCTGCGGGGCGAAACGCTGCCGTATGAATTCCTATATGTTTTTCTATCCATAATAAGCTCCATATCGCCGCAACCGGCGTAAATTTTTATGTATCAGAATTTAAAATTAAGTTATATATGCGCAAAATAAGCAATGATACACATAATTGCAGTAATAAAGGAAAAAACTCCGACTATCTTATTCTCACTCCATCCGCAACGTTCAAAATGATGATGTATCGGCGCCATTTTAAAGAAACGTCTATGATCTTTTGTAAGCTTATATACCAAAACCTGAATAATATCAGAAAGCGCTTCCGCTATATATATAAGTCCTGCCAGTACGAGAATAAGCGGATCATCTGCAAGGAATGCAAGTCCGACAACTGTTCCGCCGAGAAAGAGAGAACCTGTATCGCCCATGAATATTTTTGCAGGGTGAAAGTTATACACAAGAAATCCGAGACACGCACCGATCGAAAGAGCCGACATAAATCCGAGATCAAAATTTCCTGTTCTGAAAGCAAGAACCGCAAAAAAACCGGAAACAACAAATGTTACCGACGACGCAAGGCCGTCTATACCGTCTGTCAGATTGACGCTGTTAATCATTCCTGTAATAAGAAAGAATGCGATTATATAATAAGCAGCTCCGAAATCAACGCTTATCTTAACAAACGGAATATAAAAACATGTATCTATATATCCGAGCCATGTCATAAGTGAAAGGAAAATAACTGCAGTTACGCTTTGAAGAAAGAATTTCTGCCACGCAAGAAGCCCTTCATTCTGTTTTTTCACGAACTTAATGTTGTCGTCCGCAAAGCCGATAAGACCGCTCATAACGATAAGTGCCATAACACAGCCGACTTTGCCGACAGAATCGAATTTGTTATTAATATAAGCATAACTGCCGACTGCCGCGACAGATAAAACCGAAGCAATAATAAACGCGATACCGCCCATCGTAGGTGTTCCCTCTTTGGACTTATGCCAACGAGGTCCGATATCAAGTATTGTCTGTCCTAATTTAATACTTTTGAGCTTAGGTATGATTATACGCGTTATAACGGCTGTTAAAACAAAAGTTAAAATCAGCGTCAAAAAGAAATATATAAGCATTTCATTTTTCAAAACAAATTCTCCTCTTTTTCAAACGGAAACCGAAACGATTTCCCTATTCCTTGCGTTTATAAAACTATACCCTAAAACAATTATGATTGCATTTCTGTTCCGAAAACATTATTTATCACATTTTGCAGACCGACCGAGTGACTTGCTTTAAACAAAACCACGTCCCCTTTTCTGAGATCGCATTTCAGCTCGTCCGACAGACGCTTTATCTCTTCTCCTTCGCGTCCGAAGCATTTACAGCATCCGCAAAATCCTCCGGAAGAAATAAGCGCTGCGCTTTCTCCAACCGTATAAAGACAGTCAATCCCATTTTCCTTTACAGCCTCTCCTGTTTTAATGTGAAGCTCTCTTTCATGGTTTCCGAGTTCAAGCATATCTCCGAGAACCGCGATTCTGCGTCCGTAGATGTTCTTCAAACGCTTTTCCTCCGATACCGTTTTAAGCACAGACAGCGATGCCGCCATAGCTTCGGGAGATGCGTTATAGCAGTCATCTATAACCGTAATCCCATTCTTATCAAATATATGCTGACGAGAACCTGTATTTTCAAACGAAATGAGTCCGAGCTTCAGTTCATCATCCGAAAGTCCTGCGCGGCTGCCTACAGCACACGCTACCGCCGCATTGAATACATTATGTTTTCCGGTAACCGGGATGCGCAGATCGTTTATACAGCTTCCGTAAAGTTTCAGATCAAAGCTCATACCGCCCGCTTCAGTCTGTCGGACATTGTATATAAACACATCCGCAGCACTGTCACAAAATGATACTCTCTCGCCCGGAATTCCGTCAAGAAGCGGTTCGTCACCGTTCTTTATAAGAATGCTTTTATCTGTAAATCCGTCTGTTATCTCAAGCTTTGCATCACGTATAGCTTCCCGTGAACCGAGCATACCGATATGAGCAGTACCTATATTTGTAATAACACCGATATCCGGATTTACAGCGCGGCTCATCTGCGAGATTTCGCTTTTTGAATTCATTCCCATTTCAAGGACTACCGCTTCGTGTTCCTCCGAAAGCATAAGCACCGTCTGTGGAAGTCCTATGAGATTGTTAAAATTCGCCGGAGTTTTATGAGTGTTATATTTGGCAGAAAGAACCGAATATATAAA
>CALGZV010000020.1 GCA_937934385.1 uncultured Clostridia bacterium
AAGCACAGATGAAATATGCCAACAAAACCGGCGCCCACTACACACTTATGCTCGGAGACAACGAGCTTGCCTCCGGACGTGCAAATCTGCGTGACATGACACAGAGTACACAGACTGAAATCGAGCTTGAAAAGCTCGCAGAACACCTGCTTTAATCCCGGCGGACTACACTATTCATTCCGAAAGGACAGTATAAATTATGAAAAAAGAATTTTTATCTGCGTCTGACAAACGCACAAAATACTGCGGAGAATTCACCGCCGCAGATGTCGGACAAAATGTTTGCGCAATGGGTTGGGTTCAGCGTCAGCGAGACCTCGGAAGCCTTATATTCATCGACCTGCGCGACCGCAGCGGAATTGTTCAGCTTGCATTTGACGAAAACACAGACCGGGAAGTGTTCGACACTGCTTTCGCACTCCGGTCAGAATATGTCGTCGTAGCAAAAGGTACTGTACGTCCCAGAGGCGAAGGTGCCGTAAACAAAAATATCCCCACCGGTGATATCGAAATTGCGGTTACCGAGCTTAAACTCCTTTCCGACGCGGCTACGCCCCCTTTCGAGATCGTTGAAAACAGCGATGTCCGTCCCGAACTCCGTTTGCGCCACCGCTATCTCGACATGCGCCGTCCCGATCTTCAAGGCCGTCTTATAGCTCGCGGAAAGATCGCAAAGCTCGTACGCGACTACTACTATGACAACGGATTTATCGAGATCGAAACTCCGAATCTTATAGCGCCCACTCCCGAAGGAGCGCGCGACTATCTTGTTCCCAGCCGTGTACATAACGGATGCTTCTACGCGCTTCCGCAGTCACCTCAGCTTTACAAGCAGCTTCTTATGCTCTCCGGTTTTGACCGTTACATTCAGATAGCACGCTGCTTTCGCGACGAGGATCTGCGCGCGGACCGTCAGCCTGAGTTTACACAGATCGATATGGAGATGTCCTTCGTCCGTCAGGACGATGTAATTGAAATTACCGAAGGCTTCCTAAAGCATCTGTTCAAGGAATTCAAGGGAATGGATCTCAAACTGCCGTTACCTCGTCTTACATATGAAGAAGCTATGAACCGATTCGGATCTGACAAACCGGATATGCGTTTCGGTCTTGAACTTGTCAATCTCACGCAAACAGTGAAAAATTGCTCATTCAAGGTGTTTGCAGGCGCTGTTGCAGCAGGAGGAAGCGTCCGCGGAATAAATGTCAAAGGCGGAGCAAAATTCTCACGCAAGGAAATCGACTCTCTGACCGAATTTGCAAAAACATACCGTGCTAAGGGTGTTGCATGGCTGAAAAAATCCGGCGATGAAATATCATCATCTTATGCAAAATTCCTCACCGATGACGAAAACGCAGCGGTCGCATCAGCTATGGAGCTTTGCGACGGAGACCTTCTTCTTATCGTCGCAGATAAAAACAGCGTCGTATTTGACGCGCTCGGAGCGCTTCGCTGCGAGGCGGCACGGCGTATGGGCATTATAAATAAAGGCGATTACAAGCTTCTGTGGGTAACCGAATTCCCTCTTCTCGAATACAGTGAGGA
>CALGZV010000021.1 GCA_937934385.1 uncultured Clostridia bacterium
GTAAAATAATTTCCATTGCGATATCTCCTTTATCTTATAATGCCATAATTATAGCAATGCAGCGCGCCGGGTCTCCATAGATTATCCTTACAATATCCATATTAATTCTAACAGTTTTGTCACATTTTAATGCCTCTTTGACTTACATGCCGTAAAGTCAAGCTTAACTGTCGTTCCCTTATCAGGTTCAGATTCGGCGGTTATGCCACACCCCAGATTATCCGAAATACGTTTACAAAGATAGAGTCCCAGACCGCTCGCTTTTTTATCGTTTCGTCCGTTATAACCGGTATACCCCTTTTCAAATATTCGAGGAAGGTCTTCTGATGATATTCCGATGCCGGTATCCTTTATGCACAAGACACACGGTTCTTCCATATATATATTTACACATCCTGATACAGTATATTTGAGCGCATTGGAAATAATCTGCTCAATAACGAACAATAGCCATTTTTCATCAGTAACAATATTTTTTTCTACAGGTGTATAATCCAGCTTTATTCCATGTCCTATGAACTGGCCTGCATATTTTCTTACTGCTTGTCTTATAATGTCATCTAAAGAATATTCAGCAAAAACATAATCGCTTGAATCAGAATCAAGCCTCAGATAAGTCAGCACCATATTTACATACTGCTCAATACGAAATAATTCTTCCAAAAGCTTTCTTGAAAACACTGTATCTTCATTCTGAAGCGTCAGCTTCATTGATGCAATAGGCGTTTTAATCTGATGTACCCATGTAGTATAATAGTCAATCATATCAGAAAAACGGACGTCATATTCGTACTGCATTCTTTGTTCTTTCTCTTTCATCAGCCGGATTATTTCCTGATAATCTGTATCGGTAACGTCATCATATTCAGATAATATCTCAGACATATTCTCAGGAAGATTAAGAAGCTTTCTGAGTGTTTTATGTTTTTTCCGGTCTTTTAAGAAATCGGCGGCAAAATAACAGACAACCAAAACCGCACATATTCCCGATGGATAAATTACCGCCTTTACCGGTAGGTGATACAGCACGAATGAAATCAGAAAAATAAATCCGCACACAGCTATAAGTATTATATATCCTATGCTCTTTTTCATTAGCTCTCCTTATATTTATACAATTATATATCCGGCTCCGAACTTCGTTTCAATATACTCTGAAATTCCGGCAGCATCCAGCTTCTTACGCAGCCGGTTCACATTAACGGTCAGCGTATTTTCATCTACATAATTATCAGTCTCCCACAATGCCTCCATCAGTTTTTCCCTGCTTACAACTTTCCCTTTATTAGTCATAAGCATATAAAGAATCCTGTATTCATTTTTTGAGAGATTAATCTGTTCATCTTTGTAAGTAAATGTTGCATCTCCGGTATTAAGTATTGCTCCCCGGTGTTCAAATATCGGAACGTCTTTTGCAAAATCATATGTGCGCCGAAGCAGCGCCTGAATCTTTGCAATAAGTATAGTCTGGTCAAATGGCTTGGCAATAAAATCATCCGCCCCCATATTCATTGCCATTACTATATTCATTTTATCTGACGCTGAAGATATAAATATAATCGGAACTTTTGAAATTTTCCTGATTTCACTGCACCAGTGATAACCGTTAAAAAACGGCAACGAAATATCTATCAGGACGATATGCGGCTGAGCCTCGGCAAACTCAGCCATAACTGCTCTGAAATTCTCTGTGATATGAACCTCAAGCTCCCAAAGCTCCGCCTGCTTTTTCACCGCATCTGCGATTCCGGGATCGTCCTCTATTATCATAAGCTTATACATTTTTTAATCTCCGTCAGCCTGCAATGCACAACGATACTTCTTTCGCCGGCACAAGCTCATAAAAAATCCTTACGACTCATGCCTTCTTTTTTCTCGGCTTCGGAAGCGGAATCACTTCTTTTAGAATATCAGCCGCCGCAAGCGCAAGCTCTGCGTTATCAATATCGAGTATATAATGCGCCTTTGCGCCGTCATACGGGCAGCCGAGCTGCGCGCCGCTTAAAAGCTCTGACATTTCGGGAATTTTTTTAACATACACGGTGTTGTCACATACCGTAAAAACAGGTCTGCTGTTTATATAAACTATAAATTCTCCGAAAAGCTTTTTATAGCGGACTTCACCCGCAGAGCTTACCTGATCGCACACATATTCTATAAAATCTATCGAAGTTGCCACTTTAAACATCCCTCTTTTCAGTTTTTAAACAAAACGCAAAGTACCACCGTAAACAGAAGCATGGCCGAAATCAAGCGGAAGCCGCCGTCTGCGGAAAACTTCTGCAGGCGGCAGGTAACACTCTTATTCCAGCTATATCATAAATCGCTGCGTGAAACGCAGCAGCGCCGCAAGGCGCGGAACGGCGGAGCCGTGATTCAGTCATTCAATGTTCTCTCAGACGTCCGAAGACTTGCGATGCAAGCCTTCGGTTTACGTCGTGAGATTATTATATCACAGATCACGCTTTGCGTACCGAACGAAGTATTTCTCCGAGCTTCGGAGCTTTTCCATAAAGCAGGACTCCCATGCGGTATATCTTTGCCGCAAGTACGCCGATACCGAATACTGATGCGATCAGAATTACGACCGAAATAACTATCTCATATGCCGGAACAGTACTCATCGCAATTCTTGTGAACATAGCCATAGGCGAGGTGAACGGAATATACGAGCATACCTTCATAAGCGTATTATCGACATTGCCGGAGGACATTGACATCATAACCACTATGAATCCTATTACAAAGAGCATTGTAAGCGGCATTACCGATGTATTTATATCCTCGACCTTTGTCGCGGTAGAACCGACCGCTCCGAACATGAACGCATACATAAGAAAGCCGAGTACAAAGAACATCAGCATGTAAAGCAATAGGCCTACAGGCATATTGAAGATAGAGCTTATGATCTCATTTCCTCCCCAGTACGCTTTGTTCAGATTAAAGAACACAAATGCCGAGCCGAATATGCAGACAAGCTGAATGAATCCGGCTATACACGAAGCGATAACCTTTCCGAACATCATCGAAACAGGCTTTGCACTTGTAATAAGCAGTTCCATCGCCCTTGAGCTTTTCTCTGTGGCAACATTAGTCGCTACAAGCTGACCGTAAAGCAGTATGACCATATAAAGCGCAAATATCATTATATAGGTATAGAAGAAGTTCTGCATCTGGTCTTTACCGAGACTCTCGGTCTCATGCGTTACCTCGAAAGAAAAGATATCGTTTATACGGTCCTGCGGAACTCCGCTTTCAAGCATTGCGCTTGTGCGATAGAGAGTTTGCAGAAGCTCGTCTGCAATGTATGTGTTTTCATCGTACATCGAAAGATTATCGACATAATAGGTATACGACGTAAGACCGCTCATCACAAAACCGCATTCAGCGTCGCCCGAAAGTATCTTTTCTTTTATTTCGTCCGCACCGCCCTCGGCTATGCGAACCGAATAACCGGTGAATGCTTCCGAGAACTCTGCTTTGATCTGCTCTGCCGTTTCAGGCGTATCGGATGCTATCAGCATAATATCAGAATCGTCCGCTTCGTCTGTTCCGACTGTTCCGCCCTCGATATCCGACACTTCCGTATTTCCACCGGGAACCGGCGTATCAGGCTTATCAAACGCCGCTTTAACTCGAGGAAAGAACATTACCACAGCAATAAGCGCCACAAGGAATACCGTCACTCCGACAAATACCTTGTTTTTGAAAAAATATTTAAGTTCAAATCCGAGTATTGTTTTAAACTGCTTCATTGCTCTGTCCTCCCTCATCGCGGTCGCCTGCATATTCTACGAATATATCGTTCAGCGACGGCTCAAAAACCTTTACCTCATCTATATCATAATTATCTGTAAGCGATCTCATCACCGCACGTTTATCCTCCGGCGATCCGAGCAAAAGCATAAGCTCGGATTCACCGAGACGTTTGCATCTGCCGCCGTACTCCGCAGCTATGCGCTCCGAAGCTTCCGAACGGACTATAAGCTTATCGCGCGAGTAATTCCGCTTTATATCATGAAGATCGCCGTGAAGAACCGTTCTGCCATCCCTGAGTATCGCAATGCTGTCGCAGAACTCCTCGATATAGCTCATCTGATGGCTCGAAAACAGAACTATCTTGCCTTTTCCTATCTCCTCGCGGACAACGTCCTTGAGCAACATCGCGTTTACCGGATCGAGTCCCGAAAAAGGCTCGTCAAGTATTATAATATCGGGATCGTGCGCAAGTGCGGTTATGAGCTGAATCTTCTGCTGATTACCTTTTGACAACGTATCAAGCCTTTTTCCGCGGTACTCTGCCATTCCCAGTCTTCCGAGCCAGTAATCTATCGACTTCAAAGCGTCCGGACGATTCATGCCTTTAAGCATAGCAAAATATACAAGCTGATCTATTATGATCTTTTTGGGATAAAGTCCTCTCTCTTCGGGAAGATATCCGATACCGATCCTGTTATAATCGATACGCTCTCCGTCTATAAGTACATCTCCGCTGTCAGCAGGAAAAACGTCCATCAAAATACGTATCGACGTAGTTTTTCCGGCTCCGTTTCTTCCGAGCAGTCCGAACGCCTTTCCGCCGTCGGCTGAAAGCGAAATTCCCTCGAGAACACGCTTCTCACCGAAGCTTTTGTAAATGTCTCTCAGTTCAAGTTTCATTATTTTATCCTCTCCTTAATAATAAATTCAAAATTTTGTATCAGCGGAATCCGTTCGGTTCAGCTTTGCTATAAGCTCATTTTCCCTCACGGTAAGCTCCGCCCACGCAGGCCGGAAGCCGCACCGCACTGCATTCCGCGCAGATGCGATATTACACCATGCAGCACAGTAAAACGGTACTTTTCCGAGTGCAAATATCTCAAGTGCGATCCTGCCCGTAAGAGCCGCGGCAATTCCCTGCCTCCGATATCCGGACAGCACGTCTACGCCTATCTGA
>CALGZV010000022.1 GCA_937934385.1 uncultured Clostridia bacterium
GTCTCGCCGTAAAGGTAATAGTATCCGGCGGTTCCCTTTTTAATTCCTGAACCTATATCAGCAGAATGATACCAGTCGTCTCCGTTGAAATATATCCATGTCCTGCCGCTGTCATCGGTAAAGGTCATCTGCTCCTTGCTGTATGGCTGCAAAGCATTTATAATAGCTGTTTCATCAGATGATATTATTTGACCGCTTGAGTTAAATTCATATTTATTATAAACTCCTTCGCCTTTCCCCTTAAGGCTTTCGGCGTATACCCTGATAGCTGCCGCCTGCTCCGGATAATCGCGAAGAAATTCCTGCTCCTCGAACGGAAGCGGCTCCTGGTATATCTCATAGTTCCATTTTACCGCTTTGCTCCAGTCGACATTTGCGCCGTTTTCCCAGAAAGCGAGATAATTTACCACGACGTTTCCGTTTTCGTCAGGTCTATACTTATCGTTGTACTGACGTTCGTATATTATTCCGTCGTCAAGACGAAGATATCTTCCCTTTATCGTCTCGTTTGTATTCGCCGCATTGTAAGCGACATAATTCTCGCCGTTCCATGCGCTGAATACCGCATAAGAAGAGCCATTATGCTTTTCATATTCTCCGGTCCACAAATTTTGGTCAGTATACTGGATCTTGGTACTACCCATTTTCAGCGTGGCAGGCCAAACATCGTTCAAAAACGCTCCGTATTTACGCGTTATATCAAAATAGTAATACCTCGGTGAACTGTTTGTACCGTTTCCGAACGAACTGAATTTATACGACTTCTGAACTTCTTCACTGAAGTTTTCAAGGTTTGCTGCGATATCCGGCTTTTCCACCTTGCCCCAGTTACCGCTCGGTACTTTTCCCAGATATTGCGTTACCGCATTATCGGCAGTGTCTGATTGAACGGTCTTTTTACCGTTTCTTCCGAATCCGTATGTGCTGGCTCCGACTACATAAAAGTCGTTGCCGATCTCTCTGCCGTATATGAATCTCAGAGTATATTTTCTTCTGCTGTAATACAGATTTATCAGTGTAGAGCCGTCTCCGTTTACAACAAAATCGTCGGACTTGCCGTTCTGATCTCCGTCGTCAAGATCCCACTCTTTTCTGGTTTGCTCATCGTTATATATACAGTTGAAGATATCCATTCCGGCTGTATTGGACGGAGACGCAGGTTCTCCCTTTCCGACAATATCGGCATAGGATATTTTATCGCCTGACATAACCGTTTTACCGGAGGAGTCCTTTTCGATCTCCTCCATCGTCCAGAAAGAATATTCGTTATTGTCTGGATTCTCGAGCCAGTATACCACCGTATACTTTGCCGGATTGGATTTCCATATCGCTTTGAAACTGCGGTTGCCGTCGCCGATAACCGCCGGAATCGCTTCAGGCATAACTATGCCGGTGTCCGTAACGCTGCCCCATCCGCCGAAGGTATATCCCGGCTTTGTCGGCTGCGGAACGACAAGCGGCGTACCGTAACGCGCATAAACAGGTTCAGTGCCGTATCCTCCGTCGCAGTCAAACTGATACAGATAGTAGTTACGGTCATAATAGATATTGAACTCGGTGCTTCCGTCTGCCGCTACAGTATCCGGCACATGGAACAGCGGAGTAAATCCTGCAATATCTTTTTCTATACTCTCATCGGGATACGTTCCCGTCAGCGCCTCTCCGGTATATGACAGCGATACATCCTCGGTATAACCGTCGTCCGAGACGTTCTGGAGAAAATAGCGCACGCGGTACGGCGACATTGCAGGTTTATAATATACAGTAATATTCACATCGGTATCGAGTCCGTTATACTGCAAAGATACCGTTTTCGCTTCCGTCTCCGTTCCGTTTATCTTTATGTAGGGCAAATATCCTATTCTTTCGGGAGACGGTACGGACGCGTTGAACGATCCGCCGTTATTGAGCGTTACCACGTAATCGTTGAAGACCTTTTCTCCGCTCTCGTCTCCGTGCCGGTATTCTATCGTTATAGTTACATATTCCTTTTCGGCGGCAGCAGCCGCAGCAGCGCGCCTTACAGGCGCGTAGACCGGGCACGGTCCCGAGCTTAACACGGTCTCCTGCTCTTCCTTTTCGGGCGCGAGAGCGACCGGAACCGGATCGCTTACATATGTCTCGCCGCCGTAGCGAACTCTGCATCTGATCGCCGCTCTGCCGCCGATATCGAGCGAGCCTCTGATAAGCGCCGAAGATACATCGCACTCGGCGCTGTCCGCTCCGCTGATATCCGTCCATATAAGCGTTTCGGGTATGAGCATCTGCCAGATATATTCAGTGCCGCGCGGCATTCCGACCGCCCGGAGCTGCTTTTTATCTCCGTTTTCAAGTATCAGGCTTCCGGCGGGCGATCCGTCGCATTCCACCGAAACCGAATACTCTCCCTGAGCGGTGAGAGTGATCGCCCTGCCGATCGGATAAACAAGCGCGAGCGCAATAAGGGCAAGCGCAAGGAAAATCATTTTTGTATGTTTTTTCATTAAGCTTCCCCCTTTTTTCAATTAGTCAGACTGTTAAAGTTTTCGGTAAATATCTGCGATGCGTCTTTGCCGCTTTCGGTCTGCGCCATATATCCGTAAAAATCAAGTCCGAAGCTTTCACCGTGTGCGTAGCTATCACTTACTGTCAGTATGTTATCCTTTATCAGCCCTATCGGCTGACCGTCAAAATTTTTGTCAAGCACCGCCGCGGAGCTTCCGCCGCCTGTGTATACATAAACGTCTCCGCCGTGCGCGCCTTTTATTCCAAGGCTCTTCCATATGCCGCTGTCGATCTCATATTTTACCGCATCCGGATTGGTTCCGACCGCTTCGATAAACAGATACGCGGGTATACTGCTTTTGTTCCCGATGATTATATACGGATCCTTCGGAATATCGACGCCCGGCATGAGCAGATAATCATTTT
>CALGZV010000023.1 GCA_937934385.1 uncultured Clostridia bacterium
ATGTTACTTGTGCCCCGCCGTCACCAACTCCAGGCAGACCGTAAACTTCAAGGTGCTCTGACGTTCCACCCCAGGAATCGTAACCAATGTTGTTTACTAATCCACTTACAGTTTTTTCACATTTTATAGAAATAGCCTTCGTGCCAATTGTGATACCATCTACTAGTACTGCAACTTCTAGATTTATATATCCTTCACTTGAACCGGCTGTAATACTTAAATCTCCGAATTGTGAGCAAGTTGCTGTACCACCTGAAACACTTACTAATGAGTAAGAAATATTCTGCTGGTTTGCTCCGTGTGTATCAACAGTTGCCGAAATTGAATATGTTGCAGAGCTGCCTGGATTTAAAACTGTACCATCTGCTGGAAGACCATTCCAAGCGCTGACTGTAAATGTAGATGCATCACCAATCTCAAGAACCTTGGCTTTTAATTCGCTCATTTTCTCTTCTATTTCACCGGAAAGAAGTTTGTTTATATTAGTCGCATAACTGTCACCAAAAATTTCTTTTACAGCGTTTGCTAAAGATGTGCTTTTTGAAGAAACTGCTTTGCAATATGAAATGGCTGCTTCTTTAATCTTTGATGCATCCTTATTTTCTTTAGCAGAAGCAACTAATGCATCGTACATTGTATTCATGTCTTCCAATGGCATATCACCAAATCCGTTAGGATAAAATTCTGCTAGATTTGATTTAGCCTGTTCAACGACCCAATCAATAAGTTTTTGAGTATCTAATTCGCCAGCCGTATCAAAGTCACCGTTTTGAGCCTTAGTTTTTGCTTCAGCTAATAATTTATCATAAGCTTCAAGTTCTCCAGGCATAATACTGTTGAGTCTTTCTGCAAAAGATTCACTGATTGCACTAGCTAAAGCTGATTTTAACTCTTCACTTCCAAAAATGTCTTCAGTTGCAATTGCTTTAACTACGCCTTTATAAGCTTCAGAAGCTTCAAAAGCACCTATTGCATTGCTGTTTACTTCTTCAAAGTCACCGAATTTTAGTGTGCCAAGATAAGTATTCATAGCTTCTTCATATAAATCTTTGTGGGTTTCATAATCATCTAAAGCTTGAACATTCTGTTGCAGCTTAGTTTTGATTACAGCTTTTTGCAAGTCATTAAGAGGGCTGTTAGCTGTTGGTGTATATCCGTAATCCCCCATATCTATAGAGCTTTCATCTCCCAGACCGGCAGTTGCAACATAAGCGTCAATTATGCCCTGTACTGTCTGCTCGATAGTTTCTGCATCACCGCCTTCGGTCATGCTTTGGATATATGAATTTATCATGCCTTGAAGTGTCTGGTCAGAGCCATATGTATAACCATATTCTTTGTTTACATCACCCATGATTTCTGCAAGATATTCATTTGCACAGTAATCTGCAGTTGCTTTTGCTTCAATCAGAGGAGCTTGTTCTGCAAGATAAGCTGGTAAATCTTCAGGAGTGCCCCCATTTTTTATGTATGGTTCAATAAGTGCACCTAAGCCTTCTGATACTGACTTTTTCCAGTTTGCACCATCACCGACTACGCTCGGAGCAGTAAGCTGAGATGTAAATTCGTTAAGAATTTCATACATTTCTATTCTATCTTCCATTGCAGCAAGCTCTTTTTTATCAAGCGCGTTTTTATTCTTAAGTTTTGTTCCGCTTACTTTGCCGCTTTGATTTGTATCAATAGTTTTCCAGAAGCTGTTAATAAGGTCATTTTTTGCTGAGTCACTTGATTCTTCACCGTTCCACTCAAAGTTTTCTTCCATAAAATCTCTAAATTCAGATTTTATGACGGCTCCATCTCCGTTCTTGTCAGCTTCGTTGACCCAATCTCCTTGTTTAGCAAGAAATGCGTATACTCTTGAAATATCTGTTGACATTTGCTGCTCCTTTTACTTTTTCCCTAAATTCTATATTAGTATTTACGGCATTTTTTATTAAAACTTTAGTGTAAAAGGAAATTTTGTTACAATTCGTTACATACTTTTGAAATATTCAATCGTTTTTTCAAGACCTTCATAAATATCAATTTGAGGAGTCCAGTCAAGTTCTTTTTGTGCGCGGGTAATATCCGGACGACGTTTTACCGGATCGTCAGATGGCAAAGGTTTATGGACTATTTTGGAGTTAGTTCCTGTTATTTCTATAATCAATTTAGCAAAATCTAGAATAGTTCGTTCAGAAGGGTTGCCAAGATTGACCGGTCCTGTAATATCAGATTCCATCATCTTTACAAGCCCGTTGACTAAATCGTCAACATAGCAGAAAGAGCGCGTTTGGGTTCCATCTCCATATATTGTTATATCTTCTCCTTTAAGAGCCTGAATTATAAAATTAGAAACTACACGTCCGTCTTTAGAATCCATGTTAGGACCATAGGTATTAAAAATTCTGACAATTTTTGTGTCGATGTTATACTGGCGATGAAAATCCATCATAAGAGTTTCTGCGCATCTTTTACCCTCATCATAGCAGCTTCTTATTCCAATCGGATTAACATTTCCCCAGTAAGTTTCAATCTGAGGATGAACCAGAGGATCTCCGTACACTTCGCTTGTTGAAGCTTGAAGGATTTTGGCATTATATTTTTTTGCAAGCTCAAGCATATTAATAATGCCTAATACTGATGTTTTTAATGTTTTTACAGGGTCGTATTGATAATGCGGAGGGCTTGCAGGACAAGCAAGATTATAAATTTCATTAACTTCAGTATCAAATTTATTAATAATATCGTGTTCTGCAAGTTCAAAATTCGGGTTAGCTAGCAATGTTTCGACATTGGTACGCAAACCTGTGAAAAAATTGTCAAGGCAAATAACTTGATTGCCTTCATTAAGTAATCTTTTGCATAAATGTGAGCCTATAAATCCGGCACCGCCTGTTACCAATATTCTTTTCATACTAATATGATAGCATGAAATAAATATTAAAATTTTATAAAATTTTTTTATATAAATATAGCGGCTGTTTTTTCGTATTGCCGGAAAACAGCCGCACTGATTTAGTGACACATTCCGTGCGGTAATCGTGAAGAATGCATCAATTGAATAGAATTATATTTAGTTTTTCGCCCACGAATCCACGTCTTGGGAATTCATTACCTTAACGCAGTCACTAATAGCTTTTTCGACACTGTCGCTCAGCACGTAGAATTCTCCTACACCGTTTATCGTATAGAAGCATCTTCTTGCGGAATAGCGGTAAAAATCAAAGGTATAGCTGCCGCCGCCCAATGTTTTTACCGTAAAGGAAAGCATATGATTTTCAGTTGATTTTGAATCTGTATAGGATTGCAGCTCAATCATAAGCAGACTGCGGTAAAAGCTTTTGAAATTGTAGAGATCAAATTCGTCAAAGGATTTTCCGGTGCTTGCCGGAGTTACCGACAGCGAATCTCCGGAACCGGAAAACGAGAAAGTCTCGGTTATTTCGGGCGATTCAAAGTAAAGCTCAGATACGTTTTCTATATTGATGCTGAAAAGTGAGCTGTCAACGAATTGAAGCAGATTCCAGTCGAGGAAAGAAACATCGTCCGGTTTTACCGCTACAATCGTGTTCCAAAGTGCAGAGTACGCATATCTGTAACCGTCCTCCTGTGTATCGCTGAAGAGAACAAAGCTTTCCACATCATTATATGTGTAGTGCATGACCGCTTTCGGTTCGTAAAGTCCGTATTTATCAAGAGTTTCCTTTCCGAAAAGCGCACGCATGAGTGTAGTTATCTGATCAACGCACAGAAGCTGATATTCGGCTGAATTAACATCTGCTTCGACCTTGCCGTAAGCGCTTACGGCATCAAGCAGCTCTTTTGTCTGCTCGTCGGCATTCGCTGCTATATCACTCAGCTCGGGACCGAGTTCGACAACGCCCTGACCGGTAAATTCGGTGAATTTCGTCATTATGCTGCCGTAGGTTGTCGCGTTCGGTACGAATCCCTCAGGATAAACCATTTTATAGCTCTGCTGAGAAGAAATACTTTCCTGTTTTGCCGATGAATCATCGTAGCTGTCGATCCATACGACAAATTTACCGTCTTTTACAATATAAAAATTCTTTGCTGTATAATACGTTGTGGAGGACACGGGGTATGTGAGCATCGGATGCGCAATTGCGTTTGCCGGAGCGAGAAGCGTGCTTGCAACATCTTTAGCAAGTATGTATACTGCATCTCTGCCGTCGTAGCGGGCGTAATATCCGCCTAATGTCGGTATCTGATCTCCGATATATACTTTATGTTCTGCTCCGTCCGTTGATTTTATGACGAACCATGCAGGATTGTTTTCATCGGCGAGACCGAATTCGGAGAAATCCTCGCAATCGGTGGTAACACGGTCGAGTGAGATAGTGTACCCTGCCGAAATAACAAGCGATGCGAAGCTGTTTACATTATACGGGATGCTTTCATGATCTTTTATATAGAATTTATCGTCGTCAGCGCGATAGACCGTCCATGTACCGTAGCCGTTATGTACCTCAATAGATGCGAGATTTGTCTGTTCTATTCGCTCAAACATCATGATCTGACCGCTTCCGTCAAGGACTTCTCCGCGGAGAAGTTCGGTGTTTCCGTCAGAAGAACCGCCCGCTTTTTTAATAATCGGGGATATTACCGCAAAATACAGGATCACAAGCAGGGCAAATGCTGCGAGCAGAATGATTGTAAGCTTATTTCTTTTTTTAATCATAGATGGCGTCTCCTGAGATATACGGCAGCGCCGGTGATGATCGTAACTACCGGAAGTACGGTAGTGAGCGCTACCGTCCATGCGTAAGCTTCTGATGACGTGATGCTCAGCTCGTTGTTGTCAAATATCTTGAATTCGATTCCGTTCGGAACGGTTACTCTGCCCATTGTTTTCATGGCGGAGAACAGGATCTCTGCATTGCCGTATGCGCCGTTTCCTATATATTTATCAGAGACGAACTGGTTTGTGCCGCAGGCAAGAACGTAATTGCGGTGCGCTTCGTTATCTATATAGCGAAGCTCTGTTGTGAGTGTCATGAGATTATGCGTTCCGGTATTTTCGATCTCATCAGTGCCGAATTTGCAGCTGTATGCATCCGGAGATGTTGTGAGAACCGTGGATATATCTCGTGTACCCTGGTCGATATCGGCGCTTTCTCCGTTGTTATAGGTTATGTTTATAGGCATTGCATATGTTACTATCGTTTTCGGAACGTTTGAAAGCGTTCTCATGCTTCTTGTGAGTGTCGAGCCGTTTCCTTCCTCGGCGTAGACAGATACAAGAGCCGTTCCGTCGACATTTATACTTTCGGTTTTGTCGTAAACGACCGAATCGCCGAAGGATATGCCCCATTCTGAGAGAAGCTCGTCAAGGTTGGTAAACGAATTCTTGCTTCTTGCTTCGGGATCCATAAATACCATCATGCTTCCTACATTATCAAGAAAGTCATCGATCTTTTTAACCTCGTCGACGTCTGCACCGAAGCCTGCAAAGTCGTACTGGGGAGCATTTATTATAATGAGCTGCGCGTTATCGTAATCAATATCTTCTCTTGAAAGATCTATCTCGCGAACATCGTATCCGGCGTCGGAAAGAAGTGTCCAAAGCGCCGATGTATCGGTTGTCTCACCGTGGTCGGTGGTAAAGTATGCGATAGGATTTTTGCCTGTCATCTGAAGGATCGCGGTTGTGATACGGTATTCAGCATTGAGTGCATAAGGCTCCTGCGTGTCGCTGTCGAGCGTGTAGAAGCTGTCCCGCGTGAGAACACGGTAGTCCCCGTTTACCGTATTAGTTATTATCACGCTGTCGGTTCTTATCTTAGAACCGGCAGTTGTTCGGTACGCGCTTACTTCGCCAGGATGTGCATTTACGTCAACATATTCGATATCAATAAAGTCAAATTCGCGGGCATAGAGCTGTGCGCTGCGGTGTACGAGTCTTGAATAGTAGGACTCGTCGAGCTTATCTTCTGTCATGCAGAAAATAAGTTTTATATGCACATCGTCGCGATCGTTCAGCGGATCTATAAGCTCATGTGTTGCGTCTGATATCGAATAAAGTCCCTCGCTTGTCATGTCGATATACCATCCGAGATTTCTTGAAAGCGCTGAGAACATGACGTTTATTACTACTATTACGGCTATAAACGCTGCAGTCAGAGCGACGGCGGCTGAGCCGTATTTAAAGCGCTTGCTTGCAAAGAAGCCGTTTTTGTTTGCGGCGCTCTTTTGGGTGCCGCCTGATTTATTCATTTCAGCCATTGTGCAAAACTTCCTTTCTGTTTTCGGATCATCATTCCCAGCGGCGTTTCTCGTATACCCGAACGGTTAC
>CALGZV010000024.1 GCA_937934385.1 uncultured Clostridia bacterium
ACAAACCGCGGAACTTATGATACAATTACGAAAATTGATCTTTAAGACGATACAGAGAGATCGGCAAGATTAAGTAATAGCGGAAGCGGTGCGGTATATCTGTGCCGATTTTCTGTGTACTCTGCTTGCCGTACAGGCAGGCTTTTTTTGAGAAAAGCCTTATAAAACAAGGGAGGATTAAAAATGGCTGAATTCAAAATAATTGAAGTTTCATCATTTCCCGAGTTCCGCCCCTCTGAGCAGGAGCTTTCCTCTTATTTTTCCGCTACCCAAAAATATAATTCGTCACAGCTTACTGTTTTTCCCGGTTTTTGCGATGTGCATGTGCATCTTCGTGAGCCGGGATTTTCTTATAAAGAAACGGTGCGTTCTGGAACTGCGGCGGCTGCCCGTGGGGGATATACTGCGGTATGCTCCATGCCTAACTTAAATCCGGTTCCCGACGATGCACAGAGCCTTGCGGTGCAGACAGAACTGATAGACCGTGACGCACTGATACGCGTATATCCGTACGGAGCAATAACAAAAGGACAGCGCGGCGAGATCATTTCGGATATGGAGAATATGAGCGGGAATGTGATCGCATTTTCAGACGACGGCAGAGGCGTTCAGTCACGTGAACTGATGCGGGAAGCTATGCTCCGTGCAAAATCGCTTGGCCGTATGATAGTTGCGCACTGCGAGGATAATTCACTGCTTCACGGCGGATATATACACGACGGAAGCTATGCGAGATTGCACGGACACCGCGGAATATGCAGCGAGAGCGAGTGGGGACCGATAGCCCGTGATATAGAGCTTGCGAAGGAGATCGGCTGCGCATATCATGTCTGCCATATATCGTGCGCGGAAAGCGTAGCGCTGATAAGACAGGCAAAGGCAGACGGCGTTGATATAAGCTGCATTACCTGCTTCTTGATGAAAACGACCTTCAGGAGGACGGACGGTTCAAGATGAATCCGCCGCTGCGTTCGCGCAGGGACAGAGAGGCTCTGCTTGAGGGTATTGCAGACGGTACCGTTGATATGATCGCGACCGACCATGCTCCGCACTCGGTTGCTGAAAAAGCAAGAGGACTTGAGAAAAGTGCGTTCGGGATAGTCGGTATCGAGACCGCATTTCCGATGCTGTATACTGAACTTGTGTGCAAGGGTGTAATGACGCTCGAAAGGCTTATCGAGTTGCTTGCGGTAAATCCCCGCAAGCGTTTCGGAATTCCTTTGGACGGTGATTTTACCGTATGGGATCTCGGATGTGTTACAAAGGTCGATCCGGACAGCTTTCTTTCGATGGGGCGTTCAACGCCGTTCGAGGGAGCAAAAATTACAGGCGAATGTGTTCTGACCGTTTCGGACGGCAGAATTTCATATATAAAGCAATAAGAAGATAAGAATAGATGGGAGAACAGGAAAATGGCAAAAAGAACAGATATTAAAAAGGTACTTATAATAGGATCCGGTCCTATCGTTATCGGACAGGCAGCTGAATTTGACTATGCCGGCACTCAGGCATGTCTTGCACTCAAAGAGGAGGGTTACGAGGTCGTACTCGTTAACTCAAACCCTGCAACGATAATGACGGATACGTCGATCGCCGACAAGGTCTATATGGAGCCGCTTACGCTTGAATACATAGCAAAGATCCTTCGCTATGAGCGTCCGGACGCTATTGTTCCGGGAATCGGCGGCCAGACCGGTCTTAATATGGCTATGCAGCTTGAAAAGAAGGGTATTCTCAAGGAGTGCGGAGTTGAGCTTCTCGGAACGAGCAGCCGCAGCATCGAGCGCGCTGAGGACCGTGAGCTTTTCAAAGAGCTTTGCGAGTCTATAGGCGAGCCTGTTATACCGTCTGAGATCACATATGATATCGAAGAGGCAAAGAAGGCTGCTGATAAGATAGGATATCCTGTCGTTCTCCGTCCTGCATTCACACTCGGCGGAACAGGCGGCGGATTTGCAAATAATGAAGCTGAGCTTGTCGAGATCGGCATGAACGCATTCAAGCTTTCTCCCGTTCATCAGGTCCTTATCGAGAAGAGCGTAAAGGGATACAAGGAGATTGAGTTCGAGGTAATGCGCGATTCCAATGACCACGCTATAACGATATGCGGCATGGAAAACGTTGATCCGGTCGGAGTCCATACAGGAGACTCTATCGTTGTTGCTCCGATCCTTTCGCTGAACGATCATGACCTTAAGATGCTCAATGACAGTGCCATAAAGATAATCAGAGAGCTGAAGATCGAAGGCGGCTGTAACGTACAGTTCGCACTCAATCCAAATTCAAGCGAATACTTCCTTATCGAGGTAAACCCGCGTGTTTCCCGTTCGTCTGCGCTTGCTTCCAAAGCGAGCGGTTATCCGATCGCAAGAGTAACTGCTAAGATCGCGCTCGGAATGCCTCTCGAGGATATTCCGGTTGCCGGAGGAACTGCTGCTATCGAGCCGAGCCTTGACTATATTGTTGCGAAATTCCCGCGCTTCCCGTTCGATAAGTTCACCGCAGCTCCGAATACGCTCGGAACGCAGATGAAGGCTACCGGTGAGGTCATGGGTATCGGTTCTAATCTTTCCGAATGCTTCCTTAAGTCGGTTCGTTCGCTCGAAACAGGAGTCTGCCACCTGCATCTTGCAAAGTTTGATTCCATGAGCAATGATGAAATCCTTTCATATATCGGTGAATTCAAGGACGACAATATCTATGCTGTAACCGAGCTTATACGCCGCGGAGTATCGATCGAAAAGCTTCATGAGGTCACAATGATCACAGAGCTTTTCCTTGAGTGCATAAAGAGCATCGTAGACATGGAAAACGAGCTTTCGGCAAACAAAGGTTCAGTCGATGTTCTCGGAAGAGCAAAGAAAATGGGCTTTTCGGATAAGTTTATTGCAAGACTTTGGAACGAAGATGAGATAAACATTTACTCTTTGCGTAAACAAAATGGTATCGTGCCGATCTTTAAAATGGTCGATACACTTCATACCGGAAAGTATATCGCATATCTGTACTCATCATATACCGGAGAGAATGCATCGAGACTTACAGACAAAAAGAAGATCGTTGTTCTCGGCGCAGGTCCTATCCGTATCGGTCAGGGAGTTGAATTTGACTATTCGACAGTTCACGCTGTCCAGACGATCAAGCGCTCCGGATATGAGGCAATAATTATAAATAATAACCCTGAGACGGTTTCGACAGACTATACAACCGCTGATAAACTCTATTTTGAGCCGCTCACGCCTGAAGATGTTATGGCAATTCTCGACTTTGAACAGCCTGAGGGAGTTATCGCGTCGCTCGGCGGACAGACTGCAATAAATCTTGCAGAACCGCTTATGAAGCGCGGCGTAAAGATCATCGGAACCGACTGCGACGCTATCGAGCGTGCCGAAAACCGCGACAGCTTTGAAAAGGTGCTTGTATCGCTCGGAATACCGCAGCCTAAGGGACGCGCGGTTACAAATATTGAGGACGGTGTAAAAGCTGCAGAGGAGATAGGATATCCCGTTCTTGTACGTCCGAGCTTCGTCCTCGGAGGAAGAGCGATGGAGATCGTTGCGAACGAGCCTCAGCTCCGCCGTTATCTTAAGACCGCTGTTGAGATCGACACGGACAAGCCTGTACTTGTCGACAAGTATATTCAGGGTAAAGAGGTCGAGGTCGATGCGATCTGTGACGGAAGAAACGTATTTGTTCCCGGAATTATGGAGCTTGTAGAGCGCACCGGTATTCACTCCGGAGACTCTATCAGCGTTTACCCGACATTCAGTATTTCGGACAAGGTAAAGGGTACTATCCTTACATACGCTAAAAAGCTCGGACTCGGTATCGGAATCATAGGTCTTTACAACATCCAGTTTATTGTAGATGAAAATGACAACGTATATATAATCGAGGTAAATCCGAGATCGTCGAGAACCGTTCCCTTCCTTTCAAAATCTACAGGCTACAGCCTTGCTGATATTGCGACAGAGGTAATTCTCGGAAAGAGCCTTAAGGAGCAGGGTATCTTCGATATATATCCCGAGGAAAAGAAGCGCTATTATGTAAAGGTTCCGGTATTCTCTTTCAACAAGATAAAAGGGCTTGACGCATATCTTTCTCCCGAGATGAAATCTACCGGAGAGGCGATCGGTTATGACGATAAGCTTCACCGCGCTATGTTCAAGGCACTCACTGCTTCGGGCATGAATCTTCAGAATTACGGAACGATTCTTGTTACGCTCGCTGACGAGGACAAGGAAGAGGCGCTTCCGCTCGTCAAGAGATTCTATG
>CALGZV010000025.1 GCA_937934385.1 uncultured Clostridia bacterium
GCATCACGCGCCATCGGAGCAGTTGCAAAAGCAAACATAAATCTTGTCATGATAGACCAGGGATCAAGTGAGCTTAATATAATTCTCGGCGTTAACGAAAATGACCTTGAAGCAGCCATATCTGCTATTTATAACGAATTCAACAGCTTAATATAAATCACAAAAAATTCCTGACTGTTAACACAGTCAGGAATTTTTACATGCTCTTAGAATTTAACACAGAAAATGCATTTTATTATCTCTTACAAAGTAAAAATCAATTTTATTCCGAAGCCGCTTTCATACGGTATGACAGGATCTATCTCAACCTCAGCGCAAAGCTGCTGCGCATATTTGCTAACAAGATAAAGCCCCATACCGGTGGCTTTGCTTCCGTCCTGACCGCCTCCGGTAAACCCCTTATCGAAGATAAAAGGCACGTCGCAAGGCGGTACACCCTTTCCGTTGTTATATACGGACAGATATACTTTTCTTTGATCTTTTTTTACGGAAATAAATACTTCTCCGTTTTCCGGATCAGCATACTTCAATGCATTATCCAAAAGCTGACGCAGCATAAATACAAGCACTCTTTTATCGGTTATCACCTCTGCGGGATCAAGCTCTGTCATAACAGAAATATTATTTTCCTCAGCAAATACCGAATACTCGGCAGCAAGCTCCGCTGCGCATTCATCTGCTCGTACTTTAACAAATTTATAATCGGAATGGTCGGTCTGAAGTCTTGCATAATAAAGTATCTGCTCGACCGATTCTCTCAGTTTATGACCTGTATAGCTCATCCTTCCGTAAACATACGGAGACATTTCATCTTTACGATTGGTAAGCACAAGCGAATTAAGAAAAAGCGGTGTTTTTATCTCATGTACCCACTCTTCGATATACTCCCGGTATTCCTCAAGCTCCAGAGTTTTACCGTTTATCTGCTCAGATTGCATTAAAAGCTGACGGCAGACAAGCTCCGCTGCAGACGACCACTGTATGCCTGACACACGTATAAGCTCTTTTTCGGTCTCTGTTCCGGGAGAGTTTACAAGCCTCTTTACTGCTTCGGATATTCGCTTTATGCGCCTCCTCTCAAGAAATGTTCCGATAATAAGTATTGCCGACGAAAACAGCACTATAAACAAACTGACTCCGATAATCGCCTCAGGTCTTATTATCCATACGAGAAAAACAAATACAAGATCGGTCACAGCGAGTAAAACCGTAAAATGAGTTATACTTCCCGTTATCTTTCTCATTTCACATCCCCCAGTTTGTATCCGTATCCCCTGACAGTTTCCACGATACCGCCGATTTCTATCTCAGAAAGGCTTTTGCGAAGCCTTGTAATATTCACCTGAAGAATATTTTCATCGACAAATTCTTCAGTTCCCCAAACGGAGAAAAACATATTGCGGCGGGAAACAGCATTCGGATAATTTTCCATAAGCAATCTGAGTATCTTTCCCTCAGTTTCGGGTAAAACAAGCGTTTTTTCATTGTATACAAGCTTATATGTATCTGTATCCAAAATGAGAGATCCCGTCTGAATAAGTCCCTTAACCCTGCCGTAGCTTCTAAAGAGATGTTCAGCGCGCGCAACAAGTCTGTCCGGATGGCACGGTTTTGTAAGAAAATCATCAGCGCCTATGCCGAGCGCCGTAAGTTCGTCGTCGAGTGTATCCCTTGCCGTAAGTATAAGCACGGGAACCGACATGCACGCCTTCACCGATCTGCAGATTTCAAAACCCGATCTGTCGGGAAGGTTCACGTCCAGTACGATAAGCTCAGGTGCAAGTTGTTCAAGCTCCGCTTCGGCATCGTCAAACGACGTTATCCCGATTGCAGAGTGTCCTCTCTTTATAAAGGTATCGGTTATTTCATCCCGAAGATAAACGTCATCTTCTACGACGGCGATCCTCATGAACCGTCACTCCCCTCTGTCTGTTATTTCAAGCGTACGTATCTCCCTGTACGCGTTTTTCTTTACTACATTAATATATACCGTCTCGATCAGAACAAATGCAGCCATCGCGATTCCGGAAATTACGGCAACTGAAAGCATCGAAGTTCCGGAAGGAAGTCTTGTCAAAGAAGTAAACATAGTATATATCGCCGCGGCACTGCTGATAACCGCGACAGACAGCACAAGAGAAAAGAAAGTGTTTATCTGCTCTCCGACCGAGCGGCACAGAAATTCTGTATCACTGCCCAGCATGAGCAGGGTTATATATCTGTGCTTGCTCTGCCGCTGACTTATCAGATACTTAAGCCCGATAACCGTATTTGATATCAGAAGAAACAGCCCTCCGAGATATACGGTCAGATAACCTGCCGATACGGAATAAAATAAATTTCTTCCTATACCTTTAAGATAACTTTCATATTCGAATCCCGATGTGTCAAGCACATTGCTGACCTGCTGTATCGACTGCATAAGTCCTTTTTCCAATGTAAGATCATCATCGAGAAAAACATTAACACAAAACGGTTCATCATATTTTGCAAATTTCTCATATATATTATCAGGAACGATCAGCGCCGTATACAGCGTAATAGCACGGTCAGCTACAATATTGTCGCTGTAAAGCTTTTCACAGACTTCATATGAAACTCCGCCGAAGCCTATATGAACATCCGACCGCAGTATCTCCTGCAAAACGCCGTAATATTTGGCAGATTCTCGCAAAGCCGATGTATAAAGCGCAACTTTTCCGTCGTCAAGAGATACCTTATCTCCTCCCGACGACTCCGCCATACGGTTGTATGAACTTTCCGAAATTATATGATCGGTATGAAAGCTCGATGCAAAATCCAAAGTCTCATCAGAAGCTTTTAAAATATCGGTAATTTCAGAAAAGTCGATCGGTTCTTCGGTAAGCGACAGTTGCATCGGATAGGCATCTTTTACCGTCTCTTTTATACCGTCACGCTCAAAATACTCCAAAACATCCCTTTCATCTCCGAACACCGAAAAATCCACCGAACGGCTCGCTGTAGTACGGCCAAACCCCATAGAAATCCCATATGACACACATGCAAGGGCAATAAGCAAGAGAAGCGACGACACGGAAAGCGCGCGGTATTGACCTATAACATTCTCCTGAATTTGTCTTCCGGTAAATGTAGAAAGTCCGACAGTATCCGCACTCTTTTTGCGTATACGTCTGCCGAGAAACCCGCCGAATCCCTTATACAGAAGAAATGTTCCCGCGGCTCCGCATATCAAAAGTACTGCAAATACCGCAAGATCAAGAGTTCTCATGCGGAATATTCCGAGATAATATGCAATGAGCAGAAGAGCTGCTCCGATAAAGAAATAAACCGAACTTTTTACCGATGACATGTCCGTCTGCTTTCCCGCTGCACCCGATGAAATAAGTTCTGCCGGCTCCGCCTTCATAAGCGGAATACTGATAAGCAGCATTGTAACGAGCTGGACGAGAACATATCCGCATACGGTCATTAAGACGGCATATGTCGAAAACGTAAAACTATGTCCTATAATTCCGAGTCCGACAAATTTAGCGGTTACGAGACTTACCGCCTCTGTAAGAAGAAGCGCCGAGGGAATTCCTATAAACAGCGATATCAGGCTGTTCCACAGCGTCTCGCAAAGCAGCATAAAAAACAGTCTTGATCGCTTCATACCGAGCATAAGATACATTCCGAGTTCTCTGCGGCGGCTGTCCGCCTGATAGCGGCAGGCAAAGAAAACAAGGAAAAATACAAAGAAAAGCGACATGACGTACACAGCGCGGAGAAGCATCAAAAGCTTATTTACCGCATCGCTTTCGATTTCTGCAAGAAATATCATAACATCCTGCTTACCGAGCGAAAGCAGAGAATAAAATGGGATAACGGCGATCACAAGAGATCCGAAGAAAATTCCGTTTCCTTTCCGGTTTTTGGCGGCATTCCGCCACACCTGTTTAAAGAACATTTTCGCTTCCTCCTCCCATGCATGCCGTCACATTAAGGATTCTTTCGTAAAATACCCCGGTAGTTTCATTTCCCGTATCACGGCGAAGCTCATGAAAAATAACGCCGTCCTTTATAAATAAAATACGTGAACAATAGCTCGCTGCACCGGCATCATGCGTTACCATTATTATCGTTTTACGACGCGCTATGTTTATCTCGGAAAGCTTGTCCATAAGAATTTTCGAATTACGGCTGTCAAGCGCTCCGGTCGGCTCATCGGCAAGCACAAGTTCGGGATCGGATATAAGAGCGCGCGCCGCTGCCGCCCGCTGCTTCTGACCTCCTGAAAGCTGAGACGGAAATTT
>CALGZV010000026.1 GCA_937934385.1 uncultured Clostridia bacterium
TAATCATGAAAAATGAATTTTTTGCTGCTGTTAACTCATACGAAGGATTTAAGAGCTATTATAAAGATATTTTTGGTAATCTGAACCGTCTTTATATTATCAAAGGCGGTCCCGGAACAGGAAAGTCAACGCTTATGCGAAAAGTTGCCGATGAAGCGGAAAATCAGGGACATTCCGTTGAATTCTTTTACTGTTCTTCAGATCCGACATCTCTTGACGGCGTTTTAATAACATCTCTCGGCATCGGAATCGTAGACGGAACAGCGCCTCACCTTATGGATGCAGATCTTCCCGGAGCCAGAGACGAAATTGTTAATCTGTGCGACTTTTGGAAAAGCGAAAAACTGCGTGAAGCAAGAACTGATATTGAGATACTTAACAAGCGTAAGAGCGCAGGATACAGTACAGTATTTTCGTATCTTTCAGCAATCGGAGATATAAACCGGGATAAGATTTCTGTTCTAACTTCGGTAATAGACAGTGAAAAAATCAATAATTTTGCACATCGTTTCGTACGCACGAATGCATCAAAAAAAACTATTGATATTTCCGGGGAAATATTTTCAGGTTCGGACATACGCGTTACAGAAGCATTCGGAATGTTCGGAAAAAAATATCTGACATCTTTTGAAGAAGCATCTGATACGCATTATTTTATAAGCGACCGTTACGGAATTGCTCCGATATTATTGAGAAGTATATTGAAAAGTATGCCTGAATACGGAGGTCGAGCAGTTATAGGAATCGGCGCTCCGAACGGAGAGATATGTGGATTGCTTTTACCTGATAAATCGGTAAGCATAACTGTTCTGCGCTCTGAAAATGAGCATTTTGCAAATACAGATGAATCTGAAAGTTCTCCGCGTATAATCAGCACAGAACGGTTTATCAGAAAGGAGCTTTTTAAGACAGTAAAGCCGCGTATTAAACGGGCAGAAAAATATACTGAAATTCTTATGAATGAGACAGAAACTGCTTTTGCCGATATCCGTATGAATCATTTTGCGATCGAGGATATATACAAAGGCGCAATGGACTTCCGCAAAGAAGACGAATATACGAAAAAACTTATCAAAAAAATATTCTCAAAAAAGTAGACAACATAATAAGGAAAATAAAATGACAGATAATAAGCATGAACGCCAGGGGATAGTTTTTTTTACACTCAATGCATCATATACACATACTTCTCTTTCGCTGCGATGCCTTGCTGACGCCGTTGCAGATCATCCTGAGTTTGAATGTGAAATACTTTATGATAAAAAAGTTTCAGATGACGAGCTTGCACTTTGTTACGTGCCCGATAACGTACGCCCTAAGATTAAACCGTCACATTCGTTATGGCTTACTTTAGTTGAGCGTACCGTATCGGATATGCGGGAACGTGTGCTGTATGAGCTTTATGATCTCAAAGCGGATTTTTATATTTTTTCATGCTATATCTGGAATATCGATGAAATGCTTAGGCACGCTGAAAACCTGAAAAAGCTGCTGCCTGATTCTAAAATTATTTTAGGAGGTCCTGAGATATCTTACAGATCTGACGATTTCCTGTCGGAAAATGCATATATAGATCATATTATACGGGGTGAAGGCGAAATAACTTTACCCGAAACAATCTGTCGGATTTTGTCGGGTGAAAAAACGGAAAAATTACTGACCGGTAAAAAGTATTACGGTTTTCCGTCAGACGGTACGCACTATGAACGGTTTCCTCCGAAAAAGGGATCGCTTGTATACTATGAAACCTCTCGCGGATGTCCGTATACTATGAAACCTCTCGCGGATGTCCGTAC
>CALGZV010000027.1 GCA_937934385.1 uncultured Clostridia bacterium
AAAGGTAACGGCTCTTATCGAGCAGAAGAATCAGAAGCTTGAAAACAAGGAAGAGGTAGCCGAGGCGGTCGGCGTCGGCGCGATCGTTTACTACTATCTGTCGAACAGCCGCATAAAGGATATAAGCTTCATGCTCGAGGACGCCCTGTCGTTTGACGGAAACACGGGACCATATGCTCAGTATACATATGCCCGCACATGCAGTATTCTTGAAAAAACGGGACGCGGTGCGTCCGCTGAGGAATGCCGCGGCGCGGTACTTTCAGAACCGGAAAGAGCGCTTCTGCGTACTCTTTCAATGTTCCCAGAGAGGGTTTCGCTCGCTCTTGAAGAGTACGAGCCTTCGATAGTAACAAGATATATTTATGAGGTCTGTTCGGATTTCAACAAATTCTATCACGAATGTCCGATTGCCAATGCGGAAACGGAGGCGCTCCGCGCACTACGCATACGCATAACCGAGGCGGTAAACGATGTACTCGGAAACGCGCTGCATCTTATATGCATGCGCACTCCCGAGAAGATATGACGGCGGTCATCCGATAAAATATGCTTAAAGTCAGAAAGGAACGGTAATATAAAATGTCAGGACACAGCAAATGGAAAAATATAATGCATAAAAAGGAAAAGACCGATGCTCAGAGAGCAAGCGTCTTTACCAAGATAGGCAAGGAGATATCGGTAGCGGTAAAAGCAGGCGGCGCCGATCCCGTATCAAACTCAAAGCTCCGCGATCTTATCTCCAAGGCAAAATCGCTCAACGTACCTAACGATAATATCGAGCGTATAATAAAGAAGGCGATCGGAGCAGACGGAGCTGTCTATGAGGAGATCTCGTACGAGGGATACGGTCCTTCCGGAGTTGCGGTCATCGTTGAAGCGGCTACTGACAACAGAAACAGAACCGCTGCTGAGGTTCGTCACTATTTCGATAAATACAACGGAAATCTCGGTCAGAACGGCTGCGTCAGCTATCTCTTCTCTGAAAAGGGAGTTATCATTATCGAAAATGAGGACGGCAAGGTCGAAGAGGATAAGCTTATGGAGGATTCTCTCGAGGCAGGCGCTGCCGATTTTTCAGCCGACGGAGACGTTTTCGAGATAATCACCGAGCCGTCGGATCTCGACGCAGTGAGAGACGAGCTTGAAGGTAAGGGATATACTATCGCTTCCTGCGAGAAGGATAAGCTCCCGTCTACATATGTTGAGCTTACCGACGAGGACGATATCAAGAAGATGAATCTGCTGCTCGAGCATCTCGAAGAGAACGACGACGTTGTCAACGTATACCATAACTGGAGCGGCGACGAGGAGTAATACGGAAAAACGTTCGGTTTTGAAAATATTAAAAGCGTGCGTCAGCGCAGCTTTTCCGCAGAATGAATGTGAAAAAAATCTCTGTCAGTGTTTTTGTGCTGACAGAGATTTTTGTGTTATTGCAGTTTCAGAGCAGAAGCGCTGCTCCTAAAGGAAGTGTGTAAAAGAGTTTTCGCACTCTGCGGAACGCAATTCAAGGCGCTGCATTGAGAATCCGAAGATCTGCAAGCCTTTGAAAAGTCTTGAGACAAACTTTTCGCCGCTTTGACGGTACGGTTATCTATGCTTGTGACGGATTCAGCTATACAGTTATCTTTTTCTGTGACTTGTGACGGACTTAGCTTTACGGTTACCTTTGTCTGAGTCCTGTAACGGACTAAGCTTTTACGGCTACCTTTGTCCGTGACCTGTGACGGACTCAGCTTTTTTCAATCATTTCGATAATATCCTCTTTGGGACGGACACCGACCGACTGTCCTACGATCTCGCCGGCTTTTATTACGGCAAGCGTGGGTATGCTCATTATGCCGAAGCGCTCGGCAAGCTCAGGCTCGTCATCGACGTTTATTTTTCCGACCTTGATATCCTCCCGCTCCTGTGCGATCTCGTCTACTGTCGGCGAGAGCATGCGGCAGGGACCGCACCATTCAGCCCAGAAATCAAGCAGTACAGTCTTTTCCGATTTTGTTACTTCGTTTTCGTAATTGTCTTTGGTTATAACGGTAGGCGTCATTTTAATGTCTCCTTATATTTTTGATTTTCTTTATATGGCAGTGCTTTTTCCTTTGCCGCCGAAGCTTTTTCAAGCCACTTTATCTCTATGTGTATTATGAGCAGTCCGAGTGCTGCATATATGAATTGCAGTGCAAACAGCCATATCATGCTGAGCAGCTCGCCCGGATATATTGCGCGGTAGTATTCGTTTGCGAGTGCGTCGAAGAATACGGCGGCGTAATATATCTCGGAGGACAGACCTATGATCAGGCGGAGCGAGACTGCGCACAGCGCGGCCTTTTTCAGCAGAGCAGGCAGTCTTTTTTTATTTTTCGCATTTTTTGCCGTGCGCGGAGACTGTGCGGCAGATTTTCCTGAACTATGCCGCTTGACTGAACGCTTTCCATGCTTTCCGATACGCCTGAGTGCAGGGATAAGCGCTGCTGTGAGCGCTATCAGCGCGGCGTCGAACAGATACAGCAGGGAATACCTGAGATACATTTTGTAATAGAGCGCTATAGAGCCGAGCAGCGCTTCGATAATGAACATCGACAGATACGGAACAAGGGCTCCGGTGAATGCTGCTGCGATAACCGGAGCGGCGGCTTTTACTCCGAAACGGTAGATCTTCCACAGCAGAAAGCCGGAAAACATATGGGGGATAAGCGCGCCCGAGATCTGTATTGCAATATCGAGTACCGACGGAAGCACGGTATGTTCTATATCTCCGGCATAGTATGTATACAGAAAGTTCATTCCGAAACTGTATATAACAGAGACGGTCAGCATGACCGCGACCGATATTTTTGTCATTGGCCGGATATTTTTATTTTCCGTATCCTGCACGCGCGGAACTTTCATATTATTTTCTGTCATAGCCTTGTCTCCTCCGCGGCGGTATATTGTTTTTTTATATTTAATATTTTATATTATTTTAGCAGAGCTTATTCTGAAATACAGGCAGGATCAGGAGAAATATATATGAATTATGTGTAAATTTTGAACCGGAATATGCCTTTTTATCCGTACTGATGTAGCGGGACAGGTTTTCCCGGCATAATATTGACTGACAGGGTCCGCCACGGACCGTGCGGAAAGGAAATGCGTATATGATAACTTATATTGTAAAACCGGGGGACAGCGTTTTTTCGATTGCCGGAGAGTACGAGACCACTGCACGGCAGATTATCGACGATAACGGACTGTCGTCTGCGTCGGAGCTTGTACCCGGTCAGGCACTTGTTATACTGTATCCCGAGAGGACCGTCACCGTAAATGAGGGAGACACGCTTGCGTCTATTGCGGCTGCCGAGGGTGTGACTGAAAACAGCATACTCAGGAATAATCCTGCATTGCGGGGCAGCAGCATGGTAACGCCGGGACAGGAGCTTACACTGTCACTTACAGAGCCGAAGCTCGGAAGTATTGCGACCAACGGATATGCTTATACCTCCGTAGACCGCAATGTGCTTGCTCAGACGCTGCCGTATCTTACATATCTTACTATTTTTACATACGGCTTTGCGATTGACGGATCGCTTATCGAGCCTGAAGGTGACGAGGAGCTTATAGCAATTGCGCGAAGCTACGGTACCGCGCCGATCATGATGCTTTCTACGCTTACAGCGGAAGGAAACTTTTCAAATCAGCTCTCTAACGCACTTTTTTCAAGCGAGGAGGCACAGCTTCTGCTGATAGATAACCTGCTTGATACTATAAAAAGCAAGGGATATTACGGGTTGGATATTGATTTTGAATATGTATTTCCGACCGACGCCGACGCGTTTGCAGAGTTTATGGAGAGGCTGACCGCGCGCATGACTCCGGAGGGTATTCCGGTATGGATATCGCTTGCGCCCAAGACGTCTTCAACTCAGCCGGGACTTCTTTATGAAGCGCACAACTATGCAGAGCTTGGCGAGATTGCCGATTTCTCGACCGTAATGACCTATGAATGGGGATACAGGTACGGTCCCCCGATGGCGGTCGCTCCGCTCAATAAGGTGAGACAGGTGATAGATTATGCGGTTACACAGATCGAACCGTCGCGCATATTCATGGGGATTCCGAATTACGGTTACGACTGGACACTGCCGTTTGTGAGCGGAGAGTCCGCTGCGCCGAGCATAGGCAATGAGGAGGCCCTGAAGATCGCGTTTGAAAACGGCGCGGAGATACTGTTTGACGAGATAGCTGCTTCCCCGTACTTCTTTTATTACGATGACGGCGCGCGTCATGAGGTATGGTTTGAGGACGCCCGCAGCATAGAGGCGAAGCTCGGACTTATACGTTCGAGAGGGCTTGCCGGAGGAGCATGGTGGAATATTATGAGACCTTTTGTTCAGAACTGGACGGTGACGAATGCGCTGTACGATATAGTACGGGTTTTGTAAACTGATTTATTTGTAAACTTATTGTATATTAGAAAATATGTACTTTACATGTCCCGTCTTTTAATATATAATATATATAATTATATTCTAACTTAAGGAAGTAGAAAATGGCAGAAGGAGCAGTAAATCAGGCTGGATATAACAGTGTATCCGGATTGTCCCGCATATCCGTTATTATACCGTCTCTGGATCCCGACGAAAAGCTTTTGCAGACTGTATTTTCCATGCATGCCGCCGGCTTTGGCGATATCGTGCTTGTAAACGACGGAAGCGCCGCCGAAAACGTCCGTTTTTTTGAGGAAGCAGGAAAGCTGCCTTACTGTACGGTTCTTACCCATCCGCAGAACCGCGGAAAGGGTGCGGCGCTCCGTACGGCTTTTGCATATCTTTCGGAAAACCGCACGGGACTTATCGGAGCGGTGACCGTTGACGGAGACGGCCAGCATACCGCGGCTGACGCGCTTCGGTGCTGCATGAAGCTGCTTGACAGTGTGAAAAGTCAGTCCGATATGCGTTCTTCGGATAAGTGCGGCGTAAGCGGCGACACAGAGAGCCTGGTATCGTCCGCCGGGGCTTGCGGCGGAGATACGGATAAGAAAAAAATATCCTCTGCACGACGGATAAAAAAGGAAAGACTGCCGCTTTTCATCGGAGCGCGTGATTTCTCGGTGGACGGCGTGCCGCGGCGCAGCGCGGTCGGAAACCGCACGACCGCTCTTATGATGAGACTGATCTTCGGACTCAGGATCAGTGATACACAGACCGGACTTCGTGTTATCCCTGCTGAATATTTCAGGACCTTTCTCCGTTTCAGGGGAGACCGCTATGAGTACGAAACGAATATGCTGCTTGAGTGCAAGCGCTTCGGAATACCGATCGAAGAGGTTCCGATCTCGACGGTTTACATAGACGATAATCGCGGCTCTCATTTCCATCCTGTGCGCGATTCGCTTCGTGTATACGGCGTTATGCTGAAATTTATGTTCAGTTCTATGGCGGCGACCGCTGTAGATTATGTTGCATTCAATACCATACTTAACATATTGGATGCGGTAACTGCTATAGCGTCGCGTCATGTTCTTATAATGGCGGCAACTGCATCTGCAAGAATTATTTCGTCGCTTTTTAACTTCTTTTTTAATTCAAAGGTCGTATTTTCCTGCGAGAAATCGAAGCTGTCAACGGTTCTCCGCTATTATGCGGTGTGTGTGCCTCAGCTCATCGTGTCGGGTGTTCTGGTTTCGTATATTTCGCAGCTTTTCGGCGACAGCAATATTGCTGTCGGAATAATAAAAATATTTGTAGATATTTTTCTGTTCTTTATCAGTTTCCGTATACAGCGCGGATGGGTATTCGCCGAGAAAAATACGGAGCTTGCTTTGGAAGAGGGTAGTGATCTGAATGAGGAAAAATGCTGAAAAACGCGTCGGCAGAATTATCGGACGGATAGCGGCGGTCATCGGGGTAACGCTTCTGATGCTGCTTATCGCATTTTACGGAGTGATTCTCATACTTACGAGAGGCCCGTCTCCGACCGCGAAAAAGTTGTTTGTCATGTCTGTAAAGGAGACAAGCGCCGGGGGCTTTCTCGCTGATATTTGTCTGCCGCGCTCCGAGATCGAAAGGATAATGAACGAGAAGGCAAACGCGGCGGAAAAGCTTCAGGACAGCGTTATGGATAAGGATCTTATATCGGTCGGCACAACTGCACCGGAGATTCCTGAAGATCCTGATACCGTAGATAAGCCGGACGGTGAGCATCCGCAGGAGATTCCGCAAAGCGGGATCGAAATCACAGAGGTAAAGCGCGGAACATTCAACGGCGTTATGATGACAGTTCACGATCCGCGGCGCGTATTTATCGGAGTTCCCGACGCATACGGCAAGGACTGTGCGGGACTTTCGCTGAAAGCGCTTATCGAAAAATACGGTGCGGTCGGAGGAACCAACGCAGGAGGCTTTATCGATCCCGGCGGAATGGGAACCGGAGGTATGCCGCTCGGCCCTGTTATAAAGGACGGAGAGGTTATCTGGGGAGATCAGTCGGCACAGTACAGCATGATCGGCTTTGATGCGGACGGGATTCTCCATGTAGGAACCATGAGCTGCAGAGCAGCTATTGCCGCGGGCGTTCGCGAGGCGGTCTCATTCGGACCTGCTCTTATAATAAACGGCGTTCCCTGCAATGCCGGCGGAAGCCTCAGCGGAGGCATCAAT
>CALGZV010000028.1 GCA_937934385.1 uncultured Clostridia bacterium
ACATTTCCCTTGGATTTGCTCATTTTATCCTCACCGAAAAGCAGCCACGAATGTCCCAAAACCTTTTTAGGGAGCGGCTCACCGAGCGCCATCAGGAAGATCGGCCAGTATATCGTATGGAAACGCATGATATCCTTTCCGATAACATGTACGTCGGCAGGCCAGTATTTCGAATACAGCTCGCCCTTTTCTCCCACGTCATAGCCGAGTGCGGTAATATAGTTTGAAAGCGCGTCAAGCCATACATAGGTAACATGCTTGGAATCAAACTCAACCGGAATACCCCAGGTAAACGAGCTTCTCGAAACACATAGATCCTGAAGTCCGGGCTTTATAAAGTTATTGATCATTTCTTTCTGACGCGATTCCGGCTCTATAAAACCGGGATGGGATTCGATATACTCAAGAAGGCGGTCGGCATACTTGCTCATACGGAAAAAATATGCCTCTTCGGAAGCTCTTTTTACCTCTGCTCCGCAATCCGGACACTTTCCGCCCTCAGCCTGTGTATCGGTAAAGAACGATTCGCAGGGAACGCAGTACCATCCCTCATAGCTTCCCTTGTATATGTCTCCCTGCTCGTAAAGCTTTGTGAATATATGCTGAACTGCACGCTCATGATAATCGTCGGTAGTGCGTATAAAATGATCGTAGCTTACGTTCATCTTATCCCATATTCCGCGTATCGTATGTGCAACACCGTCAACATATTCTTTCGGAGTAATTCCTGCTTCGCGCGCAAGCTCCTCGATCTTCTGACCGTGTTCGTCTGTTCCGGTCAGAAAGAATACGTCATACCCCTGCATTCGCTTATAACGTGCTATAGTGTCGGTAAGAATTGCCTCATACACATTGCCTATATGAGGCTTACGGGAGCCGTAAGCTATCGCTGTTGTAATATAAAACGGCTTTTTTTCACCGCTGCATCCGCAGCAGCACTTATTTTCATTTTCCACTATATATATACCATGCCTTTCTGTGATACGGTTATTTTTATTCATGTATATCCGCTATGACCGCCGCAATGACAAAAGTTTATGCATCAGACGATCTTCTCTCCCGCCGCGTACACATCTCCGAGAGATATTCCGTCCTCTCCGAGAATACATATATCCGCACGGAGTCCGGGGCGGAGCGCTCCCGTGATTCCGTCAAGTCCGAGCATTCGCGCCGGATTGACCGTTGCGCACGGAAGAGCCTTTTCAAGAGGGATCCCGGCAAAGCTCATAAGATTCCGCATCGCGGTATAAAGGTCGAGCATACTGCCCGCGATCGCTCCGTCATCGGTTCGCGCAACGCCGTCCTTTACGGTAACTCCGAGACCTGCAAGCGTATACCTGCCGTCGCCGCAGCCTGCCGCCATAAGCGAATCGGTAATAAGGACAAAACGGTCGTGCGGAACGACTCTGTAAGCAAGATCGATCACCGCCGGATGTATGTGAATCCCGTCGCAGATAAATTCAGCGTAGAGTCCGCTCGTAAGGGCAGCACATACAACTCCGGGCGCCCGGTGCGAAAGTCCTGTCATAGCATTAAATGTATGTGTAAAAGAAGTAAGTCCGGCAGCCACGGCTGCCATTGCTTCATCGTATCCTGCATCGGTATGGGCAAGTCCTACCGTCGCGCCGAGCGACCTTACAAGCTTTATAAATTCTATCCCTCCGGGAAGCTCGGCTGCAAATGAAACATGCATTTTCATTCCGGATGCACGCTCTGCAAGCGCGCAAAGCTCCTCCGGAGCAGGATCTGCAAGAAACTCAGGAGCATGCGCTCCGCGCTTTTTCGGCGCAAGATATCTTCCTTCGTAGTGTATCGCATCAAAGCCCGCATTATTCGCAGCATCGGTGGTACTGAGCCACATTTCAAAGGTATCGGACGCGAGCGTAGGAACTACAGTAGCCGTTCCCGACTTTGCATACTCATATTTCAATCTTCGCATAGCATCTGCATCGGCGCCGCAGAAATCTGTCCCGGCTCTGCCGTGTGTATGCACATCGACCATTGCAGGTATTACACACCGCTTATTTGCGTCGACAGCGTCTCTGCGCTTCTGTTCGGACAATTCTCCGACTTCGGTTATTACACCGTCCTCAACAGCAATACCGCCGCAGAGAAACTCCTCTTTGTCAGTATCATATATCATCGCATTTGCGACAGAAAAGGTTTTGCTCATAAAATCACGACCTTTGAATGACTGAAATAAAATTCAAATAATATTTTATACGTTTATAACGCAGAACGGATATCACGCGCTGAAAACACATCTGTGCGTCAGAATGTAACATCGGCTGTAATTGTCCCTGCTCAGTGCAGCTTTTACAAGTTCAATAAGGACTTCGCCAGTCATTATTCATCTAAACAAGAGCGTTGCGCAGCAGTGCTGCAATCATTAGAAACCGCACTCTTGCCGATTGCGAATACGGAACCCGCCGCCTATAGAGGCAGGGACCTCTTGCCCGCAGTTATATCCGTGCTGTACCAATAAGTTCAGCCCCGCAGAATTTTCTCGGTTTCTCTGAAATACCCGGGAATCCCGCTGTCAAACCGCATGATCTCATGTGTATCCGGATGCTCAAATTCTATCGTGCGCGCATGCAGGCACTGGCCGCGGACGACCGGAGCGCACCGCTTTGCAAGAGCCGTTCTGTCGCCGCCGTAAACCGTATCTCCGAATACAGGATGTCCTATATACGACATATGAACACGTATCTGATGCGTGCGGCCGGTCTCAAGCTTTACCGAAAGCCGTGTGCATGTCTCGCGGACGGCACTGCCTTCGTATCTCTCACAGACACTGTAATGAGTAACAGCATTTCTTCCTGTGCTTACAACTGCCATTTTCTTACGGTCAGACGGATGTCTGCCTATCGGCGCATCTACTGTTCCGGCGTCGTCGCGTATATTCCCTACAACGATAGTCTCGTATATCCTGCCAAGCTTATGTGAGCTGAACTGCTCGGATAAAAACAGATGCGCCGCATCGGTTTTGGCGACAAGCAGAAGTCCGCTCGTATCCTTATCTATCCGGTGTACGATTCCAGGACGTATTACTCCGCCGATACCGGAAAGACTCCCGCCGCAATGATAAAGCAAAGCATTTACAAGCGTACCGCACGGGTTTCCGGCAGCAGGATGCACCACCATGCCTTTAGGTTTATTGACCACAAGCAACGAAACGTCCTCATACAGAATATCAAGCGGAATATTCTCAGGTTCCGCCGCCATCGGCTGCGGATCAGGCAAAGTAACCTCGACTTCATCGCATCCTCGTACAAGATATTTCTTTTCACGGACAACACCGCATACGGTAACCATACCTGCTTCGATCAGTTTTTGAGAAGCGGAACGCGTAATTCCTTCGCGTTCCGCAACATAAATATCAAGCCTTATTCCGGATTCCGGCATTTTTGGAGCTATCCTTTCCGTCGAAAAATATAACGTATATTATAAGCAATACAGCCCCTATGCATACTGCCGAATCCGCAGCATTAAATACTGCAAAATGAATAAATTCAAGATTGATAAAATCTGTCACATATCCGATTAATGCGCGGTCAATAAGATTTCCTATACCGCCGCCGATGACAAGCGCAAGCGATACACCGCCCATATCACTGAGAGTTTTCCGTCTCACCGAGACATAAGAAATCATTGCACCGACGGCAACAAATGACAAAAGCATAAATATCCATCTGTGGTTGCTCAGTATTCCGAACGCAGCTCCGCGGTTTTCGACATATGTCAGATGAAGCACCCCGTCTATAAGCGGAAAGTCTCCTACCGGCTTCAAATATATTCTTGCAAGAAGCTTTGTGATCTGATCGGCAAATATTACAAAAAAGCAGACCGCTATCCATAGCTTCATACCAAAACGTGCAGGTGAGACAGAAATGACCTTAGAATCAGCTGCAGCTGATTCTGTGCCGGTCTGTGCGACTTTACCGGAGGATATTTCCGTTTCCTGAATATTTCCGGTCTGGGTATCCGCAGATTTCCCGTCCGACGTGCGGAGGGTATCCTCCGCGCACAAAGCAGCATCTTTATCAGGTTCTCTTATTATACCGTTATTATCCGATCCGCTGTTTACAGCGTCTCGAGCGTCTTCAGGCAGCGCGCACATAAATAGCCGTCCTCCGTCTTTTCTCCGTCCTCTGTATACATCCAGCATCTGTCGCATTTTTCGCCGTCAGCCGGTTTTACAGTTACCGTCATATCTTCGGAATCGCTCTTTTCAAGCTTAACCGCGGAAACGATGAACACTTCTGCAAGACGGCCGCGGAAACTGTCAAGCAATTCATATTTATCTCCGCCGACACTTATTTCAAGCTTAGCCTCAAGTGACTTTCCGATAGTCTTTGCCGCACGTGCAAGCTCCAGCTCCTTCATAACGTCATCGCGGAGCGCAAAAAGATTATCCCAGTGAGTCTCTATTTCATCAAACGCATATTTCTCCTCATAAACGGGCATGCGGTTGAGAAGTACACTGCGCGCATCATCCTCGGACGAATGCGGCATTGTCTGCCAGATCTCCTCCGCGGTATGTGTAAGAAGCGGAGCGAGAAGTCTCGTCAGAGCTGAGAGTACCGTATACATAGCGGTCTGAGCAGAACGGCGTGCCTTTGAAGCCGGCGCTTCGACGTAGGTACGGTCCTTTGTAATGTCAACATACAGCTTTGAAAGATCTATCGTACAGAAATTGCTTATATCATGGAATACATTGTGGAATTCGTATTCGCTGTAATTTTCATTTGCCTTTTTCGCCA
>CALGZV010000029.1 GCA_937934385.1 uncultured Clostridia bacterium
TCCTTGTAAAGCTTTGCCTGCTTTTCGTCGTTTATAAGGATCATGATGATATCTGCATTCTTAGCTGCTTCAGCGGAAGTCATGACCTTGAGTCCCTGAGCCTCTGCTTTAGCCCAGCTCTTGCTTCCTTCGTACAGACCGACGATAACGTTAACGCCGCTGTCCTTCAGGTTGAGTGCGTGTGCATGTCCCTGCGAGCCGTATCCGATGATAGCAACGGTCTTGCCGTTAAGCTTCTGAAGATCGCAATCCTGCTGATAAAAAATTCTTGCCATGGTAGTTAACCTCTTTCTTTTGGAAAAATATATGGTTTTTAATTTATAATAATAAGCTTTTGGCTTTGTTATTACAGTTCAAGCTCTGTCTTGCGTATGGTAGCGCTTCCGCGTTCAAGCGACACGATACCTGTACGGCAGATCTCAAGAATGGTAAAGTCGCGCATGAGATCAATGAATGAGTCTATATCCTGAGTGCTTCCTGTCATTTGCATGACTATCGAATCACGGGTATAATCGACGATCTTTGCGCCGAACGCCTGTGCGGCGTCGCGGACATCGGCACGTGTTTCCGATGCATTACCCACTTTGATAAGCATAAGTTCGCAGCTTACCGAGTCTTTCTCATGCAGCTCTTTGATAGAGCATACATCGGGAAGCTTGTAAAGCTGATCTATAAGCTGTTTTTTTTCTGAATCGCCGCCGGCCGAGCTTACGGTAATTCGTGAATATTCGGGAGATTCGGTTTCGCTCACTGTCAGAGAGTTGATGTTGAACTGTCTGCGGCGGAACATGCTGGTAACGCGGTTCAGAACGCCGAATTTGTTCTGTACAAGTACAGCTACGGTAAATCCTGCCATATCAGTCACCTACCTTCACAATAATGTCGTCCATTGAGCCTCCGGGAGGAAGCATAGGAAGAACAAATTCATCCTTATCGATCGTGCAGTTTATTACAAACGGACCGTCTGCCGCAAATGCTTTGGTCATAGCGGCGTCAAGCTCTTCGACGGTCGCAGCGTTTACACCGTCTGCACCGAATGCCTTTGCGAGAAGTACAAAGTCGGTCTTTCTGTCGAGTACGGTATTCGAATAATGCTTGTCAAAGAAGAGAGTCTGCCACTGACGTACCATACCGAGAACACCGTTGTTCAGTATAAGTATAACAAGCGGTATCTTGTAAGATACTGCTGTCGCAAGCTCGTTCAGGCACATTCCGAAGCTTCCGTCTCCGGTGACGAGAACACCGTGTTCTCCTGTGCCGATCTGCGAACCGATAGCTGCGCCCATGCCGAATCCCATTGTGCCGAGACCGCCGCTTGAAATAAATCTGCGGCTCTTTTCAAAGCGAAGCGTCTGAGCGGACCACATCTGATGCTGTCCTACGTCTGTAGCTACGGGAGTATTCGGTTTAAGATACTTGTTCAGAATACTCAGAGCATTGCGCGGAGTCATACCATCCCTGTTATCGAGAGACGCTTTTTCTTCTTTACGGAGTTTTTCGACCTCCTGCTGCCACTGGGAATTTTGTTTTTCGGAAATAAGCGGCAGAAGCAGCTTAAGTGTTTCTTTAAGGTCTCCGCGGAGCGCGTGCATTGCGTTTACGGTTTTTGAAAGCTCCGCGCCGTCGACATCTATATGTACGATCTTCGCACCCGTTGCAAACTTTGTACGGTTTCCGGTCACGCGGTCATTGAATCTGACACCGAGAGCTATAATACAGTCAGCGTGGTGCATTGCCATTGACGAAGCATAGTGGCCGTGCATTCCCTGCATTCCGAGAAAACGCGGATGGTTTGTCGGAACTCCGGAAATACCCATAAATGAGCAGCCGATCGGTGAATCAATCTTATCTGCCAGTGCAAGCAGTTCTTCCTGTGCTTCGGAGTTGATTAGTCCACCGCCGAAATATATGAACGGACGTTTTGCTTCATTGATGCATGCTGCTGCCTGTTCGATGCGAATCTGCTTTGCGGGCTTCGGTGCGTCCTTTTCTACAGGAGCCTGCTCCTCATATTCACCCTCGGCTATCTGGATGTTTTTCGGGACGTCGATAAGTACAGGGCCCGGACGGCCTGAGCGGGCAAGTTTAAAGGCTTCGCGGATTGTGTCTGCCAGTGTTTCGACCGAGCTGACAATATAGTTGTGCTTTGTTATCGGAAGAGTAATACCTGTGATATCTATCTCCTGGAAGCTGTCTGTTCCGATCTGAGCTGCGGGGACATTTCCCGTTATAGCTACCATCGGTACCGAATCAAGGTATGCCGTTGCAATACCCGTTACAAGATTTGTTGCGCCGGGGCCTGATGTTGCAATAACAACACCGACTTTACCAGTTGCACGGGCGTATCCGTCAGCCGCATGCGCAGCGCCCTGTTCATGCGCGGTAAGTACGTGTTTAAGCTCGCTCTGATATTTATAAAGCGAATCGTAAACGTTTATTATCTGACCGCCGGGATATCCGAAAACAACGTCGCAGCCCTGTTCTATCAGCGTGCGTACTATGATATCGGAACCCGACAATTTTCTTTTTTTTGCCATATTTTTATTCTCCGTATTCTTGCGTATCAGATGTACGTGATATGCCATATCTTTTATAAGTATACTTTCACGCCGCTGTCTTTTTATAAAGCTTTTAACTCTTCCGCTATGAGCGTTCCCATCTGTTTGCAGCCCACCTTTGTACAGGAAGCAGCCGAGCTGTCGGACGGCATAATGTCGGAGGTCCTGAAGCCTTTATCAAGTACGGCGGATACGGCATTTTCGATCATATCTGCCTCATCTGCCATATCGAAGCTGTAACGGAGCATCATTGCTGCGGAAAGTATCGTTCCGATCGGGTTTGCTATATCCATTCCCGCAATATCAGGGGCAGAGCCGTGGATAGGCTCATAAAGTCCGCACGAAGTTTTTCCGAGACTTGACGAGGGGATCATTCCGATAGATCCTGTTATCATTGATGCTTCGTCCGAAAGGATATCTCCGAACATGTTCTCTGTTACGATAACGTCGAACTGAGACGGGTTCTTTACGATCTGCATAGCGCAGTTATCAACAAGCATGTCGGTAAGCTCTACATCCGGATATTCTTCGGCAAGGCGGTGCATCACGGCCTTCCAGAGACGGCTGCAGTCAAGAACGTTGCTCTTTTCTACGGAGCAGAGGCGCTTTCCGCGTTTGCGCGCGGTCTCGAAGCCTATGCGTCCTATGCGCTCTATCTCGCTCTCTGAATAGCACATTATATCGGTGGCATTCTTTTCATCGCCGATGTTGTCTGTCCTGTGTTCTCCGAAGTATATTCCGCCGATAAGCTCGCGTACGATTATAAAATCGATTCCTTTTTCCACGATCTCCGGTTTTAGCGGTGATGCGGCAGCGAGCTGCTTCCATATCTTTGCCGGACGGTTATTCGAATAAACGCCCATGCCCGCGCGAAGCTTTAAAAGACCTTTTTCGGGGCGCATATTTCCGGGAACTCCGTCCCATTTTTTGCCTCCGACTGCACCGAGCAGAACACTGTCCGATGCGATACATTTGTCAAGCATCTCCTGCGGAAGAGGATCACCCCATTTGTCTATAGCGCAGCCGCCCATATCTACATCTTCATATGTAAAGCGGTGACCGCGAAGCTCTGCAACTGTATCAAGTACACGGATAGCTTCTCCGACGATTTCGGGACCGATACCGTCTCCTCTTATTACTGCAATTTTCTTTTCCATGATCTAACCTCAGTCTTTCTTCAGCGATGCAAGCAGACCGCCGCTTGCAATAATATTCTGAATGAACGGAGGGAAAGGCTGTGCCTTATATGTCTTTCCGGTTGTAATATTTGTTATTACTCCGGTATCAAAATCAACACTGACCTCATCTCCTGCGGAAATTCCGTCAGCGGCTTCGGGACATTCAAGTATCGGAAGTCCGATGTTGATCGCATTGCGGTAGAAGATCCGCGCGAAGCTCTTTGCTATAACGCATCCCGTACCACAGGTCTTTATAACGAGAGGCGCATGCTCTCTCGATGATCCGCAGCCGAAGTTCCATCCGGCGACCATAACGTCGCCTGGCTTTACTTTTTTTACGAATTCGGCGTCGATATCCTCCATGCAGTGGCGTGAAAGCTCCGCAGCGTCGGAGGTGTTGAGATATCTTGCCGGAATGATAACGTCGGTATCGACATTATCGGGATATTTGAAAACGAGTCCTTTTGTATTCATTATCACGCCTCCGTCGGTTCTGTAATATATCCGGTCAGTGCGCTTGCCGCTGCGGTTGCCGGGCTTGCGAGATATACCTCGCTCTCGACATGTCCCATTCTGCCGACAAAATTACGGTTTGTGGTTGCTATGCAGCGCTCTCCTGCAGCAAGGATGCCCATGTATCCGCCGAGACAGGGACCGCATGTAGGTGTTGATACGACTGCTCCTGCGTCAATAAACGCAGTTACATATCCGCGTTCGACACATTCACGGAGAATATTCATTGTTCCGGGGATTATTATGCAGCGGATTCCGTCTGCGATCTTTTTACCGCTCAGCACACGGTACGCAGTTTCCATATCCTCCATACGTCCGTTTGTGCAGCTTCCGATAACGACCTGGTCGATCTTTATACCGGTAAGCTCGCTTGCCGGATGTGTATTTTCGGGAAGATGCGGACACGCTACTGTCGGACGTATCTCGGAAAGATTTATTTCTATAACGGATTCGTATACAGCATCCGTATCTGCCTCATATATAACAGGAGTACGCTCGCAGCGCCCTTCCATATATGCTTTTGTTATATCGTCAACCGGGAAGATTCCGTTTTTAGCACCGGCTTCGATCGCCATATTGCAGATGCAGAGACGGTCGTCCATGGACAGTGCTGCGACTCCCTCTCCGGTAAATTCCATGCTGCGGTAAAGCGCTTCGTCAACGCCGATCTTTCCTATTATAGTAAGGATTACGTCCTTTCCGCTGCAGTTTGAGGGAAGCTTTCCGGTAAGCTCAAACTTTATTGCCGCAGGAACCTTGAACCATGCTTTTCCGGTAGCCATTCCGGCTGCCATGTCTGTGCTTCCGACGCCTGTGGAAAATGCTCCGAGCGCACCGTATGTACATGTATGGCTGTCAGCGCCTATTATGCAGTCTCCCGCACATACAACGCCCTGTTCGGGGAGAAGCGCATGCTCAATACCCATTTTTCCGACGTCATAAAAGTGACTTACGCAGTGCGAACATGCAAATTCACGGCACTGTTTTGACTGCTCGGCTGCTTTGATGTCCTTATTAGGCACAAAGTGGTCAAGGACTATAGCGATCTTATCTTTATTAAATACCGAGGAAAATCCTGCTTTTTTAAATTCATTGACAGCAACCGGAGTCGTGATATCGTTTCCGAGAACGATATCGAGATCTGCCTGTATCAGCTGCCCTGCTTCTACCTTATCAAGACCCGCATGTGCAGCGAGGATCTTTTGTGTCATTGTCATTCCCATACTCAAATTACTCCCTGATGGAATTGTTATATGCGCTGAGGAGCGCCTGTGCGCCCGCGCGGATTATGTCAGTATGTTTTCCCGCACCCCAGCTCAGTTCTCCGTTTTCTGACTCAATGCCTATATAAGCAACTGCGATACTCTTTGAATTCTGATCCTGCATACTGTGTTCGGTGTAAGCAACAAGCTTATAACCGCTTCCGGTAAATTCTTTGAGTGCGTTACTCATTGCATCTATAGAACCGTTTCCGGAGGCGTGCATCGTCTGAGTGCGTCCGTTTTCCGAAAGCGTTATTTCAGCTTCTACCTCAGCGAGAGAATCGATCGATACGGGATCTTTATGGTCAAAATAGCTGTCAAGGAATATCTCGAGAACTTCCGGAGCTTTAAGCTCTTTATGGTCTCGGTCTGAAATACCCTTGCAAAGATAACTGAAGTGTTCACGCATTTTTGCGGGCAGTACGTATCCGTATGCCTGTTCAAGAAGATATCCGATTCCGCCCTTACCGCTCTGAGAGTTGACTCGGATAACGTCCGCATCGTAGGTGCGGCTTATATCCTTGGGATCTATCGGAATATACGGAACGGTCCATCTGTGCAGGTTCTTTTCCTCGCGCCATTTCATACCTTTTGCAATAGCATCCTGATGGCTGCCGGAAAACGCCGCAAAAACCAGCGATCCTGCATAAGGAGAACGCTCGTAAACATGCATACGGGTGCATTCTTCATATACCTCCGCAATATGCGGAAGATCCGAGAAATCAAGCTCAGGATCAACTCCGTGTGAATACATATTCATCGCGAGAGTGATAACATCAACGTTTCCGGTGCGCTCGCCGTTTCCGAACAGCGTTCCCTCAACACGGTCAGCGCCTGCGAGCAGTGCAAGCTCGGTGTCGGCAACACCTGTTCCGCGGTCGTTGTGCGGATGGAGGCTTACTGTGACATGCTCGCGGTATTTGAGATTTTTGCTCATATATTCAACCTGGCTTGCGTAGATGTGAGGCATGCTCATCTCTACGGTTACCGGAAGATTTATAATAACATTGTTGTCTGCCGACGGTTCGAGAATATCGAGTACTGCGTTGCAGACTTCGAGAGCATATTCGGGTTCCGTTCCCGTGAAGCTTTCCGGAGAATATTCAAAGCGGAAATTGCCCTCGTATTCAGACGCGAGCTTCTTGACGAGTTTTGCTCCGTCTGTGGCGATCTTTTTGATCTCTTCTTTTGATTTGCGGAATACCTGTTCACGTTGTGCGACGCTTACTGAATTGTAAAAATGAATGATCGCGCTCGGTGCGCCCTTGCACGCTTCAAAAGTTTTCCTTATAATATGCTCGCGGCACTGAGTAAGTACCTGAACAGAAACATCGTTCGGAATCATATTCCGGTCTATAAGTGTGCGGAGAAATTCATATTCCGTATCGGACGCCGCAGGAAATCCCACTTCGATCTCCTTAAATCCGATTCCTATGAGCATCTTGTAAAATTCAAGCTTTTCATCGAGGCTCATCGGAATCACAAGACTCTGATTTCCGTCGCGCATATCTACACTGCACCATATAGGCGCTTTTTCAATGTGGTCTTTTTTTACCCAATCGTATGTAATGTCAGCAGGGGGATAGTATCCCACGCTGTATTTAGTTGCATCCATCATAGTTGTTTTTCCTCGCTCTGCCGTACAGTTTTATATTTCTGCAACCGTCTCAATCTCGACGAGAACATTTTTCGGCAGTTCACGGACTGCTACGCAGGATCTTGCCGGCTTTCCGGTAAAATAACGTCCGTAGACATTATTGAAAGCTGCAAAATCTTCCATATTGCGAAGAAAACATACGGTTTTGACAACCTTTTCAAGCGAACTTCCGGCAGCAGCAAGAACCGCTCCGAGGTTCTTACATACCTGTTCGGTCTGTTCTTCAATTGTTTGAGCCTTGACTGTGCCGCTTTCAGGATCAATTGCAATCTGTCCCGATGTAAACACAAGATTTCCGGAACGGACTGCCTGTGAATACGGACCTATAGCGTCCGGAGCGTTTTTTGTATATATGATCTTACTCATAATATCTGTACCTTTCAAATCAAATAAAATGTTATATAGCGTTATTTAATATTTTTCTGTATGGATTTCTTTTCCGTAACGAGTTTGAATCCTGCGGTGCGCAGAGCATGCTCGATCTGCTGTACATGATCGTAGTTACGCGTTTCCATTGATATTCTGAGATAACAGCCGTTTACGCTTTCGATCTCGTTCGCATGTTCATAATGAACATTTGTTACGTTTCCGCCGCATTCCGCGATAATGCGGGAAACCTCCTGAAGCTGACCGGGTTTATCGATAAGCTCGATGAGCAGATTGCTCGATCTTCCGGATTTCATAAGACCGCGCCCGATTACGCGGGAGAGGATCGTAACGTCTATATTACCGCCCGAAACAAGGCTGACTACGCGCTTTCCTTCGACGGGGAATTTACCGAACATAGCGGCGGCAACGGATACTGCTCCTGCGCCCTCTGCGATCATCTTCTGCTTTTCAATAAGTGCAAGGATAGCGGAAGCTATCTCATCTTCGGTAACAAGTGCGATATCGTCAACGTATTTCTGAACCAGATCGAAGGTGTTTTCGCCCGGTTGTTTTACGGCGATTCCGTCTGCAATGGTCGATACTTCATCGAGACATTCGATCTTTCCGCTTTTTACTGAGTTAAACATGCTCGGCGCTCCGGCAGCCTGAACGCCCCATACTTTGATTGCGGGATTCAGCGCCTTGATCGCATATGCGACACCGGAAATAAGTCCGCCGCCTCCGATCGGGACGATAACAGCATCAATGTCATCAAGTTCCTGAACGATCTCAAGACCTATCGTGCCCTGTCCTGCAATTACGTTTTCATCGTCGAACGGGTGTACAAAGGTGTAACCCATTTCTTCTTTAAGCTCAAGGGCCTTATTGTATGCGTCGTCATAGCAACCCTCTACAAGGCATACCTGCGCGCCGTATCTTTTTGTCGCCTCAATCTTGGATATAGGGGCGCTGTCGGGCAGGCATATAAGCGAAGACGCACCACTTTTTGTAGCTGCAAGAGCGACTCCCTGAGCATGATTGCCTGCAGAACATGCGATAACTCCGCGCTGTTTTTCCTCTTCAGACAGCATTGCGATTTTATATCCCGATCCTCGAAGCTTGAATGAACCTGTCTTCTGTAGATTCTCAGGCTTCAGGTACAGATCGCAGTTATCGGTGATTCCCTCCGTATGTACGATATTTGTTTTTCGTACAATATCTTTCAGAACTACCGATGCATGAAAAATTTTATCAAGTGTTAACAACTGTTATCCCTTCTCCCAAATATATAAAGATGATGATTTTTCGGGAGTGA
>CALGZV010000030.1 GCA_937934385.1 uncultured Clostridia bacterium
GAGAGTATTTTACAGCCGTTTGTGCCGAATGCGGCAAGGAGGCAAAAATTCCTTTCGAACCTACAAATGACAGACCTGTATACTGCAACGAATGTTTTGCAGCTCATAGACAGTAATTTTTCTTAAATTTGTCTTATAACATTTATCCTTAGGATAAAGTATCAAAAAGGCGTATCCCGCAGATGCGCCTTTTTGTTGTTGGTGTAATGACAGCGCTTGATCAGATATGCTTACGTAATTTAATATGAGTGAGCAAAAAATGAAAAAAACTATATACAAACGGAAAAAAATATGATATAATACTACTGTACTGTATAATAGTTATAGGTATATAATGATGTTACATATTATCAGAGGGACATTAAATAACAATGACAGACCGTGAAAATAAAGACCGCAATTTCGGGAAGAACGGCGGAAAACATGACCGGCCGAAAAACGGCGGGAGAAGTTACAGAGCGGATAATACTGAAATTCCAGAAGGGGTCGTGATCGGCCGAAATGCAGTGATTGAGCTTTTGAAGTCCGGACGCAGCATTGATAAGCTTTATGTAAAAGACGGGGAACTCGAAGGTTCTGCAAGAATGATTGTTGCCGAAGCTGCGGCGCGCGGAATTCCGGTTATTGAAACCGGGCGTGCAGGGCTTGACAGATTCAGCGGAGGCGCTGTACATCAGGGTGTTGTTGCTTTTGCGTCAGCAAAAGAATATGTCGGAATAAATGATATTTTAAATATTGCACATGAAAGAGGCGAAGCTCCGTTTATCGTTATTCTTGACGGAATAGAGGATCCGTATAATCTTGGCGCAATAATTCGTACTGCGGAGTGTGCAGGAGTTCACGGTGTGATAATTCCGAAGCGAAGGACTGCACTTATGACTATGACTGTGGAAAAAGCGTCTGCCGGCGCTCTCGAGCATATGGCGGTGGCTAAAGTTCCTAATCTTTCCGCTGCTGTTGAAGAGCTTAAAGAAGCGGGACTCTGGATATATGCCGCAGAAGCCGGCGGGCAGCCGCTTCGCAAAACAGATATGCGCGGACCTGCAGCCGTGGTTTTCGGAAGTGAGGGTAAAGGTATTTCGCCGTTGCTCCGCTCGAAATGTGATTTTACGGTTTCCGTTCCTTTGAAAGGCAATATAAATTCGCTGAATGTTTCTGCGGCTGCGGCAGTCGTTCTTTTTGAAATTGTTGCGCAGCACGACGGCAGTGCGGAAATTTAGGAATCAAATGGCCTATAGCCTGATTATAACAAATAATTAAGAGTAATGGATGAGGATATTATTATGGAGGAGAACAAGCGCTCGGAAAAAAACATTACTGAAGATGCGGATGTTGTTTTATCTGAAAATAATTCCGCCGAATCCGAAAGTGCGGCCGGCTCTGTTTCGGCAAAGGATTTGCTCGGAAAACTGAAGAAGAATATGTCCGGCTCTAAAAAAAGAAATAAAAAAGGGGTTCGCGAGCCTTCGGAACATGAGTCTTCCGAATCATCTGGTAAAAATGATGAATTTGATATTCATACGGTAACCGACGGCGAAATTGAAGGCCTTTTTGCGGGTAAGCTTTTTGACCATACGTTTGCCGAAGCCGATCGTGAAATGGGGGAAGAGGAGTTTTTGTCTCCGGAAACCGAACTTGCTGACGGAACATCAGAGGAGAATAATCAGCCTTTAAACGAGACGGAGTCTGCGGAGGATATTATAAATACAGATAGCAGTTTGGTCGGCGATGCGACGGGAATTTCCGATTCGCAAGCTGTTTCTGATCTTGCAGACGGAATATCCGATGACGGAAATTTTGATGCTGATACAGCTTTGGCGGATGATGATTCCGAGTACATATCTGATACAGACGATACCGGAGTATCGCAGGAAAGCACAGCATATGATGATTTTGATTCGGATGACGGTGTTGACGATACCGACGTTCAGCTGATGATGGCGTTTGGCATGGAAGATGAGCTTGCAAAAACGGTAGGCTTTGAAAAGGCGGCGGAGCTTTCAGGTAATGCCGATGAAACAGGAAGGATATTTATTCCCAAAAGAAGAAAATACAAATCCGCGCCTAACAGCAACGATCATACTGAGTTTACATCGCCGGATCAGATAAAACCGATATTGAATGGTTACAAGTTCCGTTACAGAGTAATGCTTGTACGTATGCTTTGTTGTGCGATACTGCTTGTACTTTCGTTTCTTTTCGAAAATCTTGGAGCTTTCGGCGCTAAAATTCCGAGTTGGATGGATTCATCAACATACCCTGTTGTTTATACAATGTTAGGGCTTCAGTTTGTTGTACTCGGCGGTGCGCTTGTATGGGAAAAGCTCCGTGACGGATTTTCTGAAATCGTTCATTTTAGGATGACCGCCAACAGTGCAATGGCGGTTATGATCGCATTTACTGTGGTTTATGATCTGATTATGTGCTTTATGCATCTGCATTCCGCCCCTCTCGGAATAAGGTTTTTCGGTTTCCCTGTTATCGTTATGATAATGGCATCTCTTATCGGGGAATATATGGATCTCAGACGCGAAATCTTTTGTTTTAATGTAGTTGCTTCAAAAAAACATAAATATGTTATAGAGAGTCTTAGCGAGGAGCAGGCATCACTTGAAATTAATGCGTTTGCTGATTTTATGCCTGCTGACGCTTCAATTTTCAGAATAGGCGAAACAGACTTTGTAGACGGATTTTATTCGAGAATGAGAACATATGTTTCCGGTCAGCGTGCAATGAATGCGCTTGTTCCGGTAACGCTTGCAGCGGCTGTAATATTTTTTGTATGGGATCTTATAATAGGTAAAAATGCAGATCTTGCTTTCAGAGTAGCGCAGTATACGATGAATATGGCTATGCCGGCGATATGTATGCTTGTACTCAGCTATCCGTTTTTTAAGGCATCGAAAATGGCTTATCGTACCGGAAGTGCAATTATCGGCGGAAAATCTCTTGAAGAGTACAGTACTTCATCTTCCGCGATCACATTCGAGGATAAGGATGTTTTTCCCGCCGCCGGCGTTATGGTTAAGAGCATAAAAACATACGGTGACAGCCGTATAGATTACATAATATATAATGTTGCAAGCCTGTTTATGGCGGTCGGCGGACCTCTTGCCGAGGTATTTGAGTCTGCTACAAAGGAGCTTGAACATTCAGATGATGTTGAACTGACAGATGTTGTACAGGGCGGACTTGAGGCATATGTCTCCGGAGAGCATGTTTATTGCGGAAACGCAGATTATTTTACTCAGAACGGGCTTGACGTGCCATATGATCCGGAGGACGATGCTCTTCGCGGCGAAGGTTCGGTAAGTATAATGCTTCTTGCTATCGGAGGAAAGGTGGTCGCAAAGCTGTATATTCAGTACATGCTTGACCGTGATTTCGAAATTACGCTTAAACAGCTCAGCAAACTTGGAATTTGTGTGGGTATAAAGACGTTTGATCCGAATATAACCGACGTTATGCTGAACAGCAAGGTCAGACTTGCCGAATATCCGGTCAAGATACTGCGCTGCCGCACTGCGGAGGATGTTGCGGTATCGTCTGAACATACCGAAAGCGGAGTAGTCTCGAGAAAATCGGTAAAATCGATGATGTATGCATATTCGCTCTGTGAGAAGGTGCTTCACGCCATGAAAACAGGGGTGATGCTTAAGGTGCTTTCGACAGCTTTTGCACTTGTTATCGTTGCGCTTTTATTGCTGTTCGGTGTCGGTGAATCGGTATATTCATGGCAGATCGCTTTGTATCAGCTTATTTGGGTAGTACCGACGGTGCTTATTACAAAACTGTATGTAAGTAAAAACTGATATTGTATAGTGTCGGTATCACTGTGCTGATAGAGCGGGACGCTTTATCGGCACAGTTTTTAAATTAATAAAATGTTGAAGGAATTTTTTTATGAGATATAATACGATCTTAAAGGGTGTTGAAAAACCCGGAAGATATACGGGTGGAGAATGGGGACAGGTTATTAAGGATAAAAACGCTGTAAAGGCGCGCTTTGCATTTTGTTTTCCCGATACTTACGAGATCGGAATGTCGAATCTCGGTCTGAGAATACTGTATGGAGTTCTTAACCGTGAGGAGGATGTGTGGTGTGAGCGTTCATATGCGCCGTGGCCGGATATGGAGCAGAGAATGCGTGAAAACGGGATACCGCTCTATGCATTCGAAAGCGGAGATCCGCTTTCCTGCTTTGACATTGTCGGTTTTACTCTCCAGTATGAGCTTTGCTATACAAATGTTCTGAATATGCTTGATCTGGCCGGAATACCGCTGCTTGCTGCCGATCGCGGAGAAAATGATCCGATAGTTATCGGCGGAGGACCTTGCGCATATAACGCGGAGCCTGTCGCGGATTTCTTTGATGTGTTCAGCATCGGCGAGGGGGAAGAGGCGCTCACTGAGTTTACGTCTCTTTATATAAAACTCAAAGAATCCGGCGCCGACCGCGCGGCAATACTTCGTGAGATCTCGCATCTTGACGGTTTTTATGTTCCGTCTCTTTACGAAATCAGTTACAATGCCGACGGAACGCTTGCGGGCTGTGAACCCAAGTTTCCGGATGTTCCCCGCCGCGTAAAAAAGAGAATTATTAAAGATCTTGATAATGCATATTTCCCGGATAAGCTCGTTATGCCGTACATAGAAACGGTTCACGACCGCATCGTTCCTGAAGTTTACCGAGGGTGCATACGAGGATGCCGTTTCTGCCAGGCGGGAATGATATACAGACCGGTAAGAGAAAAAAGTCCGGAGGTTCTTGATGAGCAGTGCCGAAAGCTGTATGAATCAACGGGATTTGATGAAATATCACTCTGCTCGCTCAGTATAAGCGATTATTCACGTCTTGATGAGCTTACTGACAGGCTTCTTTCCTGGACTGAGGATAAAAAGGTGAGCATATCTCTTCCGTCTCTCCGTGTAGACAGCTTTACAAAAGAGCTTATGGAAAAGATATCAACGGTTCGTGCGAGCGGTATTACCTTTGCTCCCGAGGCAGGCACACAGCGTATGCGTGATGTCATAAACAAGAATGTCCGTCAGGAAGACCTTCTCCGTGCGTGTGCTAACGCGTTTGAGGTCGGAAAAAATCAGGTAAAGCTCTATTTTATGGACGGACTTCCTACAGAAACGCGGGAGGATGTTGAGGGAATCGCACATCTTGCCAAAAGCGTTATCGAATCGTATTATTCGAATCCGAATGTAAAAAAAGGACGGGCGCCTCAGGTGACTATCAGTGTTGCTTGCTTTATTCCGAAACCGTTTACCCCGTTTCAGTGGGAAGCTCAGGATACGATCGAGGTTCTTGAAGAAAAACAGCAGTGGCTCAGAGAAGCAATAACCGACCGTAAAATAAGATATACATGGCATGATGCACGCGTCAGCCGTGTTGAAGCTGTTTTTGCTCGCGGCGACCGCAGACTCGGAAAAGCGTTGCTTGAAGCAAAGCGCCGTGGCAGACACTTTGACAGTTGGGATGAATATTTTGATTATGACGAATGGCTTTCCGTGTTTGAATCGGCGGGAATAGATCCTGCATTTTATGCAAACCGAAAGTTCGGCAGGGATGAGATTCTGCCGTGGGATGTAATAGATTGCGGCGTGGAAAAAAGTTTTTTTGCCCGTGAAGCTGACAAGGCATACGCTTCGGTAACTACCAAGAACTGTGCTGAAAAGTGCAGTGCATGCGGTGTAAATAAGATGGGCGGGGACTGCCGATGGTGTCCTACTCCGGCAAAGACGGAAAAATAATCTTAAACGGTGAATTTTAATGGAAAATACATATAAAGAAAATGAAAAAAACGGAGTTACTAACAATCTTCATGAACTTGAAAGCGCTACAGGAAGAAAGCTGACTCCTAAAGGCACTCCGCAGAGAAGCCCTCAAAGCCCGAACAGAACGTCGGGTGTGCAGCAGCCGAGCTATAGTCTGAGAGTAAAGTTTTGTAAGGTCGGCAGACTCCAGTTTATATCTCACCTTGATCTTGCCCGTACTATGCGGACTGCCATTGTGCGCGCGGGAATACCGGTAAAATATTCGGAGGGTTTTAATCCGCATCCGAAGATGTCGTTTGCTCTTCAGCTTTCGATAGGTACAGAAAGTATCTGTGAGTTTATGGAGCTCAAGCTTACCGAGGAACCGGACTGTGAACGCATAAAAGCGGCGCTCGAAAAAAATGTTACGGATGAGATGCGCATTCTGGATGTTTATGTGCCGGAACATAAACCGAATGAGATCGGATGGGCGGAATATAAAATTGAATTTTTTCCGGAGGAAACTCAGGCGGTACCGTCCTATTCGGATATTATTACGGATAAACTCGTTATAACTAAGCGTACCAAAAGCGGGGAGAAGGATGTCGATATACGTCCGCAGATAATCAGATTTTTGCAAAATGGCAATGAACTGACTGCGGTGCTTTGCGCGGACAGCACAGCATACCTTAATCCTGAGTATGTTGCAAAGCTTTCCGGCGTAAAGGATTATTCTATCATGCGTATCCGGGTATTCCTTTCAGACGGAGTTACCGAATTCAGATAATATATTTTCTCTTTTTTTATTAGTTGTGTTAATGATTACTGAAAACTACGTACAGGCGGTAGATTATCTATCGTCTGTATTTTAATAGTAAAGAAGAGAAGAAATTAATAGGCTATACAATAATGATATCTATATATTTTTATTATGCAGCTGATTTGTTTTAATAAAATTGCTACGGTTTATTATTGTATATATGAACCGTGTTAAAAAATACTGTCCCATGTGAGTTCTTCGACTTCTCCCAGACGCTGAATTGCCGATAGCAGCATTTTTCGCTGTGTAGCATAATCGGTATAGAATTCTCCGTCGAAAAAATCTTTTATCTGATCTACCGTCGATTGAATATTATAAATATAATCGTATACAATAAAAAGCTCGAGTGTATTGCGTCGCTGATTCCATGTTTCTTCAAAATGTGAGATGGCATTTATGCCGTATTCCCTCATTTGTTCGCGTGATTCTTCAGGATATTCATCATTTTGGTTGGATTTTTCTGCATCAGTAAGACCGCATTCACGAAGTTGATCAAGTGACGGCATTGCATTTGCGGCTTCGGTCAGTACTTTTGCGGAATTGTCTACGTAGATTGCGTTTGCTATGACAAGCGCTATTGTAATGGCAAAGATTATAAGTGCCGTAATAAAGCTTTTCATTTTTTTATCCTTCCTGTTGCGGAGAACTTTTTAGTATATTGAAGTGTACAGAGTTATTATTTGATTGTTTTTCTCAGAATATATTCTTCCCCGGAATCGTCAAGTGTGAATAAAAACACTTCATTCATATCGGTAAATCCATATGCTTTAATACGTTTTTTAAGCCATATTTCGGTTTTCCCCGTGAGCTTCAGATTGTATTTGCTTATCTTACCGTCTACAATCAGCAGATGAGCAATTCCTTTGTCGGGAAGTACGAGAGACATATCGCCGACGCTGAGCGGTTTTGCGGCGGTTTTGGGTGTGGCTGATAGCTGTCCATTTTGCTCGAGTATTGCATACTCGACTTCGCTCAGATCATAAATATCTTTTAAACGCAGTTCGGCGGTAAGCTCTTCGATACTCATTCTGGTTTTTGCAAGCTCTTTCTGATCGAGAACTCCTTTATTTATAAGTATACTCGGTACGCCGTCAAAAAACCTTTTTAAAGCCGGACTTTTAGTGACGATAAAGGTGTTGATTATTTCTATGCAGATCAGTGTCAGTATCGGAACTATGCCGTAGCATATTGGAATGTTGTTATTTGTTATGGGGGATGCAGCGAGCTCTGAGAGCAGCAGTGCCGTTATAAGTTCCGATAGCTGTAACTCGCCTATTTGTCGCTTTCCCGTAAGACGCATCACAACTACGAGAAATATATACATTATAATTGTTCTCAGAAAAATCATTACCATGTTCGATGGACTCCTGTTATTATATGCATTGAAAATGTTCGGTGTAAGTGTGCCTTTGCGTTAGTTTGGCACGAAATTAAAAAAATATTTAGGAAATTTTGAAAAAGTTATTGACAAGCTGTGGAAAATATGATATACTAACGAAGCCGTCGGGAGACGGCGGAAAAGCGGTCAG
>CALGZV010000031.1 GCA_937934385.1 uncultured Clostridia bacterium
TAGGACCCCCGTAATCTAAAAATATTATTTCTTTTTCTTTCGTTTGTTTAATACCTAAATGTGGATCTGATATTATTTCGTCAAGATATTTTAATAGAAAAGAATCGGTAACATCAATGTTAATAAACCCTTTTTCTGCTTGCGATTTTTTTAGTATACTATTATCTGACAGTATAGAGCTTACATCTTGAGCAATATCTGAAGGTGATTTTTTGTACTGTTTTGCGGCATAAAAAGCTCCGTTACATTGAAATTGACATAAATCAGGTCTGTCTGATAACTTTACTGTACCAAATTCGGAAGAATATCCACATGCAACGAATGCTTTTGATAATATTTCTGTAAGAAATTCAATTATAGTTTTCATAGACTGTCTCCTTAAAAATAATAAAAGAAAAACACTACTTGGCGCTGTATGCCAAATAGTGTTTGTTATATTTATATATTTACAAATCACTTTCCTATAGGCACACAGCAAAACAAGCCTGTGCCCGGGAAGAACACAAGCTTTACCGTCTGCGTCGTATAGAAAGTAAAAAGAACATTTAATTTATCTCCTTTTTTATGATACATGAATCATACCATAAAATTTATAATATGTCAATACATTGTGAAAATATATTTAAATTGAATATATGATAAAGAACAGCAAATACTTACATTAAATGATATATTTGCTTGACAGACAAATTTGAAATGTGATATACTTGCTTTATAAGAGATTTACACGCAGATAATGTGATAAATAGATAAGTCTATTTGATATCTTTAAATATAAAGGCAATTTCTGAAAAGGGAAAGGAATATTAAGATATGATATATGATTCGGTCATAATCGGAACAGGTCCTGCGGGACTTTCTGCTGCTTTGACGCTTAAATTGAGGGGTAAAAATATTATATGGATCGGAAGCCGGAATATGAGCGATAAAGTGTGCAAAGCTGAATGTATATCGAATTATCCGGGATTTATAAATATTTCAGGATCTGAACTGAATGAGACATTCAGATCGCAGACCGAAGCAATGGATATTGAAATTGCAGAAAAAATGGTGAATTCGATAATGCCTTTCTCCGACCATTACGCTGTAATGGCAGGCAGCGAATTTTACGAATCGAGAACCGTTATTCTTGCAACGGGAACAGCGAATACGGCTACACTTCCGGGAGAAACCGATTATGTGGGAAGAGGAGTCAGCTACTGTGCTACCTGTGACGGTAACCTGTATCGCGGAAAAACTGTTGCGGTGATCTGCAATAATGTAAGGTTTGAGCATGAGGTAAAATATCTTTCCGAAATTGCCGGGAAGGTTTACTACTTTCCGCTGTATAAAAATGTGTCGGTCAGTGCAGATAATATCAAAATACAGACCGAAAAAGTGGTTGAAATCGTCGGTGACGGAAAGAGAGTAAGCAGAGTAAAGCTCAGAGACGGAAGCACCGCCGATGTAAACGGAGTATTTTGTCTGCGTGATTCGGTTGCGCTTTCGGCGCTTATGCCGCAGCTCGGAACAGAGGACGGACACATATCTGTCGACCGAAGCATGTCAACGAATATAAAGGGGATTTTCGCCGCCGGTGACTGCACAGGCCGTCCTTATCAGTATGCAAAGGCAATAGGAGAGGGCAATGTCGCTGCGCACAGCGTTCTCGAATTTCTTTCGCAGGAATAAGCGCCTCTATTAAAAAGAAAATACGAATATTGTGTACAGTCCTTAAGAAAATCACAGAAAAAGTGATTTCTGAAAGGTTAACTGAAATTTTGACGGTTGCTATGAAACGGAGATGGCGGTTATGAAAACGGAAAAAAATAAAATTTTCAAGCTGTTACAGATGTGTGCAAGCGTCGTTGCCGGAAATGCTGTTCTGGCGTATGCAGTAGCGGCTTTTATAATTCCGCACGATATTATTATGGGCGGAACGACCGGAATCGGAATTGTTTTGAATAAGGCATTGTCGGTCGATACTGCGGTACTTATACTTGTATTGAATATAGTTTTGCTTATTTTCGGCGGGATCGTACTCGGACTTAAATTTTTTCTTACAACTGTTGCAAGCTCGGTGCTGTATCCGATAATGCTTGCGGCGATGCAACGGATTCCGGCAGTGGTTTCGGTAACAGAAAACAGTCTCCTTGCATCGATTGTCAGCGGATGTCTGATGGGGATTTCCATAGGCATGCTGATGCGTGTCGGATCGTCAACCGGCGGTATGGATGTTGTAAATCTTGTCCTTCATAAGTGGTTTCATCTTCCTGTAGCGGTATTTGTTTCCGCTACGGATATTATCGTTGTAGGAGGGCAGGCGTTGTTTTCGACTCCCGAAAAGTTTTTTCTCGGAATCATTACGCTTGTCTGTGAAACGCTTATGATCGAGCAGATAATGATATTCGGAAAATCACAGCTTCAGGTATACGTAGTGTCTGACAGATATAATGAGATCAGAAAGATGCTCATCAGCGAAAAAAATGTCGGTGTTACCATGACTATGATCGAAACAGGATATTTTGAGAATAAACAAAAGGGAATACAATGTGTTATTTCGCCGAGAAAGCTGTATGAAGTTACCGAGACGATACAATCGGTCGATCCCGAGGCATTTATAACAGTAACAAAGATCAAGGAAGTTCGCGGCAGAGGATTTACACTTGCAAGATATACGCAAACCTATGGCGCTGAGTCGGACGGAAACAATTGATCCGACTGCGGAGCGTCGGAAAATATAAAAGAACGGAGAAAGAGATATGAATGAGAAGAAGTTAAGCGATTATGCAAAACTGATCGTAAAGATCGGAGCAAATGTACAAAAAGGTCAGCGTGTCCGGCTTCAGGCGGAGACAGATCAGCTTCCGCTTGTAAAAGCAGTGACAGAAGAGTGCTATAAAGCGGGCGCGGCATATGTAGAGGTCATATGGTCATGCGGAGAGATTTCAAAGCTTCATTACAGCTATGCTTCCGCTGATGTACTCGGAGAAGTTCCCGCGTGGGAGGAGGAACGCTTCAGACAGATGACGGTCGATCTTCCTGTACGTATATTTATAGAATCGTCCGATCCCGACGAAATGGACGGTATTTCGGCCGATCTGCTGTCGGATGTCAGCCGCAGGCGTTCAAGAGTACTTAAAAAATACCGCGATGCCATAGACGGTAAACATCAGTGGCTGATTGTTGCGGCGGCATCGCCTAAATGGGCAAAAAAGGTATTTCCTAATGAGTCCGAAGATGTTGCAACAGAAAAGCTATGGAACGCGATCTTCGACTGTGTTTATCTGGAAGACGGAACGGACGCTGAGCAGGTATGGAAAGAACATACCGATAAAATGGCTGAAAAGGCGGAGTGGCTTAACAGTCAGCATTTTGTAAAGCTGCACTATACAAGTAAAAACGGTACTGATTTTATTGCAGAGCTTATTCCGGAAGCAAGTTGGATAGGTGCAAGAGATATAAACCACGTTAACGGCGCGGTCTACGTTCCGAATATGCCTACAGAGGAAGTATTTACAAGTCCGGCGGCAGGACGATGTGAAGGGAGACTGGTCTCTACAAAGCCGCTTAGCTGGTCAGGACAGATAATCAATAATTTTACGGTTTATTTTAAGGACGGCAGGGTAACGGACTGTCATGCAGAGCAGGGCGAAGAAACTCTGCATCAGATGTTTGCTATGGATGACGGTGCTTCTATGCTCGGAGAGCTTGCCCTTGTTCCGAAGGAATCTCCCATCAACCGTTCCGGTCTTATGTTCAGTAACACACTGTTTGATGAAAACGCTTGCTGCCATGTTGCGGTCGGCAGAGGCTTTTCCGAAGTGCTTGACGGATTTATGGATATGAGCGATGCGGAGATACGCGAAAAGGGAATAAACGATTCGCTTATACATGTTGATCATCTGATCCGATCATAAAATCAACATGTATAAGCGAATCTGAATATTGTCGGTATCCGTGCTGACGGAAGCAGTGAAAATATTTTTACCGACGGTACGTGGGCGTAACTGATTAATTTCTGAAAAATGAAATCTGATCTTTATTGAATGCTGTTATCGGCATGAAACGGAATCGAAACACGTAAGAGATGTTAAGGATAAACAGACAGTCAGAGGGTATTTCAAACGAGATTACCCTCTGATTTTTTTGTTTTATTGTTATGCATGCTTAATTTGCTTTTAGCGATTGTATTTGACAAAACATTTAGGGTATGTTATAATAACCTCACGGCATTGACAAAAACCTTGCCAAGCAAGTCTTTTGATGCCTGAGAGAACATTGAAACATCAATTTGTGAGCTACCGCTCTGCGGCTTTGCCGCTCATTGAGCCTGCGGCACAATGAAATTGTGTTAAAATAACCTCACGGCATTGACAAAAACCTTGCAAAGCAAGCCTTTTGATGCCTGAGAAACATTGAATGACTAAAAGCAAATCGGCTTTGCCGCTTTGTCGCAGCTTCGCTGCGCAGCAAGGTTTACGCCTTGCTTTTATGATATAATTATAAATTATAGGTATCGTTGTATTTATGACTTTATACGGAGGAGCGGACCGTATGTTTGAAGCGTTGGCAGGAAATCCGGATATCAAAGAACTTCTCAGCGGACTTATTGAGAAAAAAGAACTTTCTCATGCGTATATAATAGAGGGTGCCCGCGGAATCGGAAAGCATACTCTTGCGTACAATATAGCGTCAGCTCTTGCGGGCGATAACCCTGCCTTGACTTCGCGTATAAATGAGGGAAAATGTCCGGATGTTCAGACTGTAGGAATTCCATCGGACCGAAAAACTATCGGAGTTGAACTTGTCAGAGAACTTGGAGCAAGATCAGCTGTAACGCCTAATGAGCTTGATTTTAAGCTTACCGTGATTGAAAACGCGGATATGATGACATTTCAGGCGCAGAATGCATTTTTAAAACTGCTCGAAGAGCCGCCTGCGGAGGTATATTTCCTGATGCTGTGCGAGAATGCGTCTGCACTTTTGCCGACTGTAAGATCCCGCGCACCGTCGCTGCGTATGAGGCGCTGCGGGCATGCGGAGATCGAAAGATATCTTTCGGAAAACAGTAAAAGTGCACATGCGTTGAAAGCAAAGGATTCAGATGCATATGAAACTGCAATCCGCATGGCAGACGGATGTATAGGAAGGGCGCTCGAGCTTGTTTCTTCCGGAAAAAAGGCGGCGGCAGGAAAGAGCATATCTGATAAATCACAAAAGCTTATACAGCTTGTTTCCGAACGCAGAAGTGTACCGATAATACATTTTGTATCCTCTTTCGGAACTGATCGCTCGGAGCTGTCGGCTGTTATATCTACAGCGGCGGAGGCATGCCGCGATCTGCTTTGGTGCAAAGCACATATGATGAGTATGTTGAAAAAAACTGTATATGACTGCGATGATAAGGAAACGCTTTGCTTTTATGAAAGCTTTGATACCGCGGCAGAACTTGCACAGAGAATTTCTCAGGGCGAACTTATACGTGTAGTGTCTTTGCTTGGCAGAATTGCGGAAAGACTGAATGCTAACGGGAATTCAAAGCAGATACTTAACGAGCTTGCATTTGGATTAAAACGAATAGTTTGTTAAAACCAGGATATTCGAAATCAGGCGGAGATAAGCTGCTTCTTTCTGTTGTAAAAGTGGGGTATGCTTGATTTTTCGGCAGGAAATAAGACTCATGTGATAAACAATAATTTTAAATGAAATCGTGCTTGCGGAAAGGCAGGATCATAATATTATGGACGAAAATAGAATAATGGGTGCAGATGAAACTAATGCTGAGGATATTCTTCATGAGGAATCTGATGCGGTCGCTGAAACAGAAAATGAGACTGATGCCGAATCTATTGATTGTCTCGATGATGGGCCGGTCGGTGATTCTTCACATGCAGAATCAGAATATGAGATAGTAGGCGTGAGCTTTAAAAAGTCCGGAAAGATATATTATTTTGATGTTGACGGACAAAGCTATAACAAAGATGATCATATTATTGTCGATACCTCACGGGGTATCGAATTCGGAACGGTCGTACTTCCAAACAAAACGGTAAAAGGAAATGAAGTGGTTCTTCCTCTCCGCAAGGTTGTTCGGATTGCGACTGAGCAGGATGAGCAGCATCACCGTGAAAATATGAAAAAAGAAGTTGAAGCGTATAATGCATGCGTAGAA
>CALGZV010000032.1 GCA_937934385.1 uncultured Clostridia bacterium
ATCAAGCTGTCGGAACAGCCGAGCTTTTCGAAAATCTTAACCCGGATCAACTTGTGATCGGGGGAAATTTCGATGAGAACATAATATGTGAAGCGAAAGCGCGCGGAATAAAACTATGCGATTACTATATGCGGGAGGATATCGGTATACTGAACGCCATACCGTCCGCAGAAGGAGCCCTTGAAGTCGCGTTTAGGGAGCTTCCCGTTACCGTATACGGATCATCGGTACATATTCTGGGATTCGGAAAGATCGGAAAGGTACTCTCAAAAATCTTGTATTCTCTCGGAGCCGACGTAACTGTATATGCAAGAGCAAAATCGGATCTTGCATGGATAAAAGTTTACGGATACCGAAGCTATGACATAACACAGCTTGATCGGCTATCCGCGCCGTTTGAAGGGGCAACGGTCATCTTTAACACCGTTCCGAAGCAGCTTTTAGATGAGAGCATCCTGAAAAAAATGTCCCCCGACACTCTTATAATAGATCTTGCATCCGCGCCGGGCGGAGTAGACGCCGAAGCGGCTGAAAAACTCGGAATAAAGACTGTGCGGGCGCTGTCACTTCCCGGCAAAACAGCGCCGATATCGGCAGGTAAAATAATCAGCGAAGGAATTTTCGGGATTCTTCAGGGCGAAGGAATAATTCCGTAACCGACACTTTCCGCAGATAAATATAACCTGTGCAGCAGTAAGCAGGCAAACAGTACTTTAAACAAAATAATAACTTACGAATAAATAACAAACAGCCGTCTGCCATGCGCCGGGACGGAAAAGGAGCGAAATTAAAAATTGAGTACCGCAGATAAAAAAATAAAACTCGGATACGCAATGTGCGGATCGTTCTGCACGCTGAAAAAATCTTTCGGCGAACTTGAAAAACTGAGTAAGGCGGGTATGGATATCATACCGATAGTAAACGACAGCGTTTACTCTACAGATACGAGATTCGGCACTGCGCAGGAACATATAGAAACGCTGGAGGGAATATGCGGAAAAACGGTAATACATACCGTTAAGCAGGCAGAACCCCTCGGTCCAAAAGAGCCGCTTGATATTCTTGTAATAGCGCCATGTACAGGAAATACACTGTCAAAAATGGCGGCAGGAATAACCGATTCGGCGGTTACTATGGCGGCAAAAGCCCATTTACGCGGAAACAGACCTCTTGTAATAGCGCTCGCAACAAACGACGCACTTTCATCAAATCTTCATTCGATCGCAGCAATGGGAATGAGAAAAAATGTTTTCTTTGTACCGCTTGGGCAGGACGATCCGGAACACAAACCGTACTCTCTTGTAGCTGATTTTTCAAAGCTTCAGCGCACAATTCTCTCAGCACTGTCCGGTATACAGCTTCAGCCGGTTATAATGACATATAATAACTAATTAAAAATAACCTCCCGCTTTCAATACGGAAACACTAATCTGAAATCCGTATTAAAAAAGGGAGGTTTTCGCTCTTGCGCTGTTGTATATACCGTATAACCCGAAAATTTAAAAGCAAATACAATTTATATTGATTAAAATTAATTAAAGCAGCAATAACGGTATGCCGATTATAAGCGCTATTGAACCCAAACCGAACATAAAGCTTATAATTGATAAAACAATCGGAACAACTATTCCAACCAAAGTACCTATTCCGATACTTGCAGCTCTCAGCGGAAGTTTATCTTTCCAAACCAGATACAATATAAAGCCGATAATAGGCGGAAGAATAAAACCGAGAAACGCCCACCCGAAATCACGCTTATCTTCTTTGTTTACTGTATAAGCTTTTTCTGCCTCACTGCCACACCTAATACAAATTACTGCATTATCATTCAGTTTTGCTCCACATACCTTGCAATATTTCATAATCTTCACCTTCTCGTATAATTTTTATATTATTATAATTATAGTCATAATTATGACCATTGTCAAGTATAATATTATAAGTTATCATAAAAAAGGGCGATATAAAATGATAGTATATACTCCTTTTTGGGATACCTTAGAAAAATCAGAAGAGACCACATATACGCTTATACACAATCACAAAATAAGCAGTGCAACTATTAACAGAATAAGGCATAATGAAGGCATAAGCACTTTGAAGATCAATGATCTATGCCGGATTCTAAACTGCCGTGTCGAAGATATCCTTTTATATATTGAAGATAAAAACGATCAGAAACTATAATTCATAATTCAAATATAACACAAAGCTGCTATCCTGTAAGATATACCTTGGATAGCAGCTTCGTTTGTTTAACGATACTGTGCCGGAAACCGGACTTGCGGAGGTTTTGACACAAGTTTTATACTATTTTAAATTGCAATTTATATACAATCTTAAACTATTTGTCACGCCTTGCATAGTGCAAGCAGAGCGACGAAAGCTTGCAGCCGTCGCACGCCGGGCTGCGCGCAGTGCAAACATCACGTCCGTACATAACGAGCCTATGGCAAAAGTCAGACTGCTCCTCAGGCTGTATAAGCTCTGACAATATTCGTTCGGTTTTGACAGGATCTTTTTGATCTTCAGGATAAAATCCGAGCTTTCCGGAAATACGGATGCAATGTGTATCGGCAACAATTGCAGGAAGTCCGAAAATGTCGCCGCGGAGAAGATTAGCTATCTTACGTCCGACTCCGGGCAGTGAAAGAAGATCATCCATCTCATGAGGAAGCTCTCCTCCGAAATTTTCACATATCATCCTTGATGCGTCTATAAGGTTCTGCGCCTTGGTTCTGTACAGTCCGCAAGGGCGCACTATTTCAGCAAGCTCGTCA
>CALGZV010000033.1 GCA_937934385.1 uncultured Clostridia bacterium
ACCGCTCTGATCTCTGCCGCAAAGCACGGTTATCTTCTCACCGATACGTGCCTCGCTGAGAAATGACAGCGAAAGCGAGGTTATTCTCTTTCCCGTGAGCAGCGGCCTGTGATCGCCGCGGACGCCGAGCGCACTTTCTTCGCAGTCATGCATGCTTACTGACGGAAGAAAATCGCACAACATGTCCGGATATGCCGTGTTCGTCATATGTCCGTTGCTGTCGGCGTCACTGTATGTAATCAGCCTGCTGCCGCGCGGTTGAAGCTCGATATCCTTCGGAATGGAAAATCTTATCGGCACGCCGTGCGATACAGGTTCGTCGGTTCCGAAGCCGAGCTTTACCGAATCGGCGCGGCAGAGTTTTCCGCTCTCTATATCCACAAGAGCCCATGATGTAATAGCCTCTGCGACCGTGCAGTCTCCCCGCATTATGCGCGCGCTTCGCATGAAAGATGCGCCGCTGATCTTGCAAGGCCAGGATTCTGCTGTAAGCTTGTCGCAGGCATACATCGGCTCATATATTCTGAGTGCCGCGCGGCTGAGAATAAACGCCATTCCGTTTTTTCTTATATCTTCAAGAGACGGTCCGACATAAAAATGCTGATAGTATCCGGCGTTTTGGACATAGCTCAGTACCGCACTTGCGGACGCAATACCGTTTATATCGGTATCGCTCGGACGGACCGTTACTTCTTCACTCCATTTCATTTTATAACCATCTTTCTTTTGAACATTTAATTTAACCGTGTCGTTTGAAAAGAATTTTTATCTGACGGTTCGGATTTAGAACGATTTATCAGAAAAGGAAAAGCAGTCAGGTCTGTTTCAGACTATGTACTTATCTGCAAATATCCGGGTATATCAAAGTCGGCGGCGCGTGCGTTTTGGGAACTCGTTGCCGGATGTTCGAATCGCTTCTGATGATAGCTTAAACACCGGATTTTCAGATTTCAGTGCTTGTCATGGTAAGGTCAACCGCTGAATGCCATGTGTCAGTGCTTTTCACTTTAACCCGGAAATAATGAAAAACGGATCCCGCCGCATAGCGGGCAGGATCCGTGATCTTTCTGTATTTTAAAGGGGTACAGATATTGCTTATGCCTTGCCGTTTGATCCGAGAACGTTGATGATCTTATGAGAAACCATCTTTTTGACCTCTTCGCGTGCAACACTAAGATAGCCGCGGGGATCGAATACCGAAGGCTCAGCAGTCATTACACGGCGGATACCTGCGGTGAAAGCAAGACGGATATCGGAGTCGATATTAATCTTGCAGACTGCCATAGAAGCCGCACGGCGGAGAAGCTCTTCCGGAACTCCCTTTGCGCCGTCGAGCTTACCGCCGCAAGCGTTGATCTCATCAACAAGCTCCGGAATAACCGAAGATGCGCCGTGGAGAACGATCGGGAATCCGGGGAGACGGTTGCCGATCTCCTCGAGGATATCAAAGCGGAGCTTAGCCTCGCCCTTGAACTTGTATGCGCCGTGGCTTGTTCCGATAGCGATAGCGAGCGAGTCAACGCCTGTCTTGGAAACGAATTCCTCGACTTCGGAGGGATTTGTGTACATAGCGTCGTCAGAAGATACGTTTACGTCGTCCTCGATGCCTGCAAGCTTACCAAGCTCACCCTCGACAACAACTCCGCGTGCATGCGCGTACTCTACAACTTTGCGTGTAAGCTCTATGTTCTCTTCAAAAGAATACTTTGAACCGTCGATCATGACAGAGGTAAATCCGCCGTCGATGCAGGACTTGCAGATCTCAAAATCTGCGCCGTGGTCGAGGTGAAGTGCAACTTCAATATCAGAATCCTTTACAGCTGCCTGAGCGAGCGCCATGAGGTACTCATGCTTTGCGTACTTACGTGCGCCTGCGGATACCTGCATGATGACCGGAGACTTGTTTTCTGCAGCACTTTCTGCGATCGCCTGAATGATCTCCATATTGTTGATGTTGAATGCTCCGACGGCGTATCCGCCTTCGTAAGCTTTCTTGAACATTTCTGTAGTTGTTACAAGGGCCATTTTATTACTCTCCTGTTTCTTAGTCAGTCTCTGCGCATATTCGCAGGACTTTTCTGATTTAGTTAAATTTTCATACACATCTATTTTAACTCATAGATGTAAAAAAATCAAGGACTTTTTTTGGATTTTGTAATAAAAGGCAAAAGAATTTCGTATTGATAACAAAATAAATACAGAAAACCATTTTGCAAAAGCTGTTTCATCTTATTTATCTGCTGTATAATTCACTATTGTTTTGCAAAAAGAATCTGTAAAAGCAGCTTTAATATTCTGTTTTCCGTATATATAAGTTATATTCCGGTTGCCGTAGAATCGTATATTATATCTGTGCTGCGCCTTCGTCTGCGTCTATATCTCCGATCAGTGCAGCCGGCATGCTTCTCGGCTCGTTATATTCTGCTTCTGATATGCTTCCGGCTTCATGCATACCGCGTATTCCGGTTTCTGTGTGACGTTCGAGTCCGAAGCTTATCGTTATAGCGTCGTCGACACGGTCCATTACAGAATCGTCAAGGTGTCCCATTTTTTCACCGAGTCTCTGCTTGTCGAGCGTTCTTATCTGTTCGAGAAGCACGACCGAATCTTTGGACAGACCTGCCGTACCTTGAAGCGCGCCGCGGCATACCTCTATATGTGTAGGAAGCTTTGCCTTTCCGAGTCTGCTTGTTATTGCCGCGGCTATCACCGTCGGACTGTATTTGTTTCCGACGTCGTTCTGTATTATGAGTACAGGACGAAGTCCGCCCTGCTCCGATCCGATAACCGGAGAAAGATCGGCGTAAAAAATATCTCCGCGTTTTACCGTCATTTGATTCACTCTCCATTATTTTATACGTTGCACGCGCCTGCGCGTCTTTCTGTATGCTTATTTTTACCTGCGAAGGCGCGCTTTAAACATCGGCGGCAAAAATATTACTGCCGTCGGTAATATTTTATGCACTGTATGCGGGAGCGGTGAGTTACCTCAGACGTGTTGTACAGGCTTGCGCAGTAACGAATTTTTTACAAGTCAGGGAGATTTTGTTTTATGTGCGGTATTTACATTTTTTGCATATTGTGGTATACTTATAATATATTATTTGGAAGAGAACATATGTGCGGACAAAATACGTCCGTGGCATTTGTATAACTGAAAACAATATGTCTCCCGCCTCTCAGGCGGCGGGCTTCACTTATTTTTTCGGTGGCGGTACAACACAGCTGAAACGTTGAATGACGGGGGTTGCCCCTTATTGAAGAAGGTGCGGTTTTAATGATGAAATGTCCTGTTTGCGGATTTGAAGACAGTAAGGTTATCGACACAAGACCTACAGATGACGGCAGTATTCGCCGCCGTAGGGAATGTCTGCGCTGCCAGCGGAGATTTACTACGTTTGAAATGATAGATACGGTTCCGACACTTGTCGTTAAGAAGGATGGCAGCCGTGAGGTTTTCGACCGCAGTAAGATTCTCAGCGGTATTATCAAGGCATGCTATAAGCGCCCTGTTACGAACGAACAGATGAACGGTATAGTTGAGAATATCGTCGCCGCAGTTTCCGAATCGCTCAGCAAGGAGATTCCTGCGTCAGAGATAGGCAATATGGTCATGGAAGGTCTGCGCGAGGTCGATAAGGTGTCGTATGTCCGCTTTGCGTCGGTGTACCGTGAATTTCAGGATGTGGATACGTTTATGAGAGAGATATCGGAGCTTAAAAAGAACGACTGATCCTGTGTAATTCTTAATACCCCTGCGGACCGCAGAGGTATTAAGGAGGGCATCACACGGTGAAGCACTGTATTTTTCTGTTTTCGGTATTGTATATGTCACGATAGTGTTAACAATATTTACACAAAATATACTGTATTTCTTAATATTATGATGTTATAATATTATCCGTTCGCAGAACAGACCGTATTTGATACAATGTATTTAATACGGGCCATTAGCTCAGTTGGTTAGAGCTACCGGCTCATAACCGGTCGGTCCGGGGTTCGAGTCCCTGATGGCCCACCATAGCAAAAATCCCCCGTTTACCACAGGCAAACGGGGGATTTTTTGAAGTAAATTATTTTACATTGGCAGAGATAAAAATGCAATGAGATAAGACTGTATGGAATCGGTTTCTATCGAAGATGCCCGTAAATTATTTTTTGCATCAGATGCTAAATATGTATCTCAGGAACAAACCTCTATTTATTATGATAATTTTTCGGGACAAATTGAAATATTTCCTTATGTTTCACACGGCTGTCTTGTTGTAAAAACCGGATCTAATTGGCATATACATGCATTGTCCGCAGAAGCGGATCTTATTACAGCAATAGATGATGTAAAGGAAAATTACGAAAAAATTTCTGAAAAGATTATGGTTTGCACCTGGAATAATATCCCGGAAGAATTGAAGGATAATGTCGGCACCTATAAGTTTGTGAGAGTTTATAGACCGTATAATGACGAAGCAATTCGTACATTAACTATTGCAGATGAAAAAAATATTGAAAACTGCTGCGCTTACGATCCGGAGGATAATCGATTCGGAAAAGATATTTCCGAAAGCTTTTTTGTTCACTGTAAGGACTATTTTGATGATCCCGATATAGTAAATCTCGGATTATTTGAGAACAATGCTCTTGTTGGATTTGTCCAATCTTTTTCCGATAATTATCTTGGGCTGTCGACGATCAATATTTTTGTAAAGCGCGGCTATCGAAAAAACGGATATGCAGGGCGGTTAATTTCGGCAATATGCGCTGCATCGAAAAATACAATGTACTGTTATAGTTGTGTAAAAACAAATATCTCATCTGTCAATACTGCTAAATTATGCGGATTCGAATTTAGAGGTGCATATTTGCTTGTCTGATTAAAGTGAGGTTGTGCTATACTTTTTTTAAAGGATCTCGATTGTTTTGCTCAGCGCGATAAAGGAGAATAAAAGTGAAAATTCTTGTATCAGGGTTTAAAGGATACAATAATTCATCGAAAATTTTGCTTGATAACTTGCCGAACAATATCAGTAAGCTATATTTAGAGAATAATAGAGAAAAAAGCGTCAACCAGCTTTTAAAGATAGCCGTAGCTTATGATATAATTCTTTTGTTTGGGCAGAAACCTATTTTGAAAAATAGAATTTCTGTTGAAAGAAAGGCGGTTTTGAACGGTGATACTGTATTATCTCAATTTAACTTTAAAGAAATAAAGGATTTTTTTACCGGCAAATATCCGTTGAAGTTTTCCGATCATGCAGGAACTTCTTATTGTAACTACTTGTATTACTATGGATTAAAAGAATTTTCCGATTCAAAAAACAAAATTGTTTTTATTCATATTCCGATGTTGAAAAATGTTGATGATATGATGGACTTGAGTTGTATAATAAAATCATATATTGCTTACCTCACTGAACTTTAAACCGAGGCCATAATAATGAAAAAAAGAATTAGATCTAAAACATCAGGTGATTCGGCTTTCTACAATATGGTTATGAATTCCCCTTCAATGACCGTGACTTTTGCAGTTATTGTTATATGTGCAGGACTGTTTTTGGCGCTTTTTCAGAGTATAAATAAACCTATTCGCAGGGAGGAAGCGGTAGCTTATTCCGGTACATTTGAACGTTATGAAGTGAGTAAGAACAACCGTGAGATAGTTTTCGGCGACGGTTCCTGCTACAGCGTTTATCCTCATACCGAAAAGAAGGAATTCCGCGCGGCGATGGAATCGCTTAACAAAGGCACAAAACTGTATATTGGTCAATCCGAATAATGATTGTGTAATCCAAATAAAAACAGATACAGAGGAACTTCTGAATTTTGAAGAAGCTCAGGCAGCAATCGACAAATATGACGACGGATATATTTTTATCGGAATATCTATGTGTGTCAGCGGTATATTGATTATCCCGTATCCGTTTATAAAACAAAGAAGCAGACGTAAAGAGGCGGCACGACGTAAGCAAAAAAGAGCTTTGACAGAAAGCG
>CALGZV010000034.1 GCA_937934385.1 uncultured Clostridia bacterium
CAAAGTCGATCTTGTCATGATGCGTATAGTCGATATTATATATTCGCTGCCCGATATGCTGATAATTATACTGTTGTCGGTCGTGCTTAATGAGGTGTTGAAATTCAAGAGCGGATCGTTCCTTGCGAGCCTCGGAACAAATATGATCTCGATTTTTATTGTGTTCGGTATGCTTTACTGGGTAAGCATGGCGAGACTTATCCGCGGTCAGATCCTTTCCATAAAGCAGAACGAATATATCCTCGCAGCGCGTTCGATAGGTGCGAAGCCGGGACGCATTATAAGGAAGCATATTATACCGAACTGCCTTTCTGTTATAATAATTTCAACGGCATTGCAGATTCCGTCTGCAATATTTACGGAGAGTTATCTCAGCTTTGTAGGTCTTGGAGTAAAAGCTCCTATGCCTTCGCTCGGCTCTCTTGCGAACGCTGCCCGCGAAGGACTTCAGAGTTATCCGTACAAACTGATATTTCCGGCGATTGTAATCTGCCTTATCGTTCTCAGCCTTAATCTGCTCGGAGACGGTCTGCGCGATGCGTTCGATCCGAAGCTCAAGAGGTGAATACTATGAGTGAACATCTTTTAAGCGTGCAGAATCTGCACACATCATTTTTTACCGATTCCGGAGAGGTTCAGGCAGTAAACGGTGTTTCGTTCGACCTTAATGCGGGGGAAATACTCGGAATTGTCGGAGAATCTGGCTCCGGAAAGAGCGTCACCGCGTATTCTATAATGCAGATACTTGCAGAGACGGGACGTGTCGTTGAGGGACGTATCCTCTACAGAGGTCAGGATCTTACAAAGTGGAAAAATAAACAGCTTCGTACGTTCCGCGGAAAATGCTGTTCTATAATCTTTCAGGATCCGATGACAAGTCTTAATCCGGTGTTTACGATAGGCTCGCAGATCGGAGAAGCGATAAAGCTTCATACCGATAAAAAAGGCGCTGAAGTAAAGGCGCGTTCGGTCGAACTTCTTCAGCTTGTCGGAATAAACGAGCCGGAAAGACGGCTTAAACAGTATCCGCACGAGCTTTCGGGCGGAATGCGGCAGAGAGTTATGATTGCAATGGCGCTTGCCTGCGAACCTGACATCCTGATTGCTGACGAACCTACGACTGCGCTCGACGTCACGATACAGGCGCAGATACTTGAACTGATTCAGGAGCTTCAGAAAAAGCTCGGCATGGCTGTTATTCTTGTGACACATGATCTCGGAGTTATAGCTGATATGTGCGATAACATTATCGTTATGTATGGCGGACGTATATGCGAGAGGGGTACCGCACGGGAGATATTCTACAATCCGAAGCATGAATATACAAAGGGACTGCTCCGTTCTATCCCTAACGTTAACAATATGAAAAAACGCCTTGTGCCTATATCAGGCGCTCCGATAAATATGCTGAATCTTCCGAAAGGATGCGCGTTCTGTACGCGGTGCGACGCGGCTATGAAGATATGCCTCACAGAACATCCGGAAGAGATAGCTATAAACGATGATCATAAAGCATCCTGCTGGATGAACATAAAAGAAATGCTGGAAGCGGAAGGGGCGGAAACGAATGAGTGACACGCTTGTAGAAGTAAAAAATCTTAAGCAGTATTTCCCGGTTGCGGACAGGACTCGGAAAAAAAGTTCCGCTGAAAGCAGTCGATGATGTTTCATTTACTATCGGAAAAGGTGAAACACTC
>CALGZV010000035.1 GCA_937934385.1 uncultured Clostridia bacterium
ACACTGCGTGTCCTACACCTCATTCGAGCGGCTGCGCCGCCCACTTTCCCCTCAAGGGGAAAGCTTAGAGTTTCAAACTTGTTAGTCTCCCACTTCAAGGGGAAAACTTCGAAGTTTTGCCAAACCCGTCAGGCTTCCCCTTTTGAGGGGAAGCTGTCATCGTCAGATGACTGATGAGGTGTAGCTTGCGTCAGCAAGCGTTATATATACTTTAGATCAGCGGGAATAACGGACACACAACGTCCGTCAACGCAGAAAACGCTATGACGATCAAAGTTCAAAAAACGTCGTACACAAATATCTACTTCCGGAATATTTTGTTTTTTCCGCGCATAACATTAAGCAAAGCTATTTGTTTGCGTACAAAAAGGAGAGAAGCGTAATGGAAAAGCAAAATGATTCTTTAGCCCCAATGCCTGAGTTCGGCGCAGCATCGTCACCGAATACCGACGGAGATGAAAACCTTATTGTCAGCATGTACCGCACAGACGACGCCTGCGATGTGAGCGGAGAGGTCACTCTCCCCGACTATTTTGACAGCGCAGAAAAAATAATGTTTGTTAAAGCCGAGCCCCGGCTCGGTGAATATTACACCGACAGCGGAAGCGTAAACTACGGCGGAGACGTAAATTTCACCGTATTTTTTGTCACAAACGAGGGCGATCTGAAAAGTGTAAGCTTCACCGGCGATATCGAAGGAAGCGCTGTGACGGGACTTCCCGACACAGCCGACAGTGATTTAAGCACAGATATCAAGCTTATCTGCGCACAGCCGTCGTGCCGTCTTATAAGTCCGAGAAAGATAAGTGCAAAATGCCGCGTTTCCGCAGACATATGCATAACCTGCCGTTCAGCGCTCAAAACAGAGATAAACTCCGATGTGCCTGCGGGAATTACACTTCAGCGTAAAAGCGATCAGGCAGACGCGCTTTGCCCGGTATACTTTACCGAAGAAGGTATGAGCTTCAGCGACGATATCGAGACAGACAGTTCAATGCCGCCTGTGGAAGAAGTCATTTCCTGCTCGGTAGCAGTAGTTCCGGACGAGTGCAAACGCGACGGCGACAGCATTACCTTCCGCGGCACTGCCGCAGTAAGCTGTCTGTGCCGTTGCGAGGGCGGCGGAATAATGCCTCTGCAGAAGAAATTCCCTATATCAGAAACTTTCGACGCACCGTCGGAGCTTTCAAATACTGATGAGTGCTTCTGCAGAGCGCATATCACAGTATCTGACATTACAGCGGAGATCGCTCAGGATAACTTCGGCGAGAACCGTATAATCGAGCTTGATTTCAATTTCAGCGCAGAAGTATTCTGTACCTGCAATCGCAGAACATCACTCACACGTGATATTTACTCCACTGATTATAAGAGCGACGCTTCCTACCGAACGGTTGAAATGTGCCGTCCCTGCCGTATGATTACAAGCAATTTTTCGGTAAACGCAAACTCTTCTCC
>CALGZV010000036.1 GCA_937934385.1 uncultured Clostridia bacterium
AGGTATAACAAAGCTTGTAAATCCCATTCTTTTCGCTTCTGATACACGCTTATCATTATCCGATGTTTTTTTACGCATTTTGGCAGCGAAAAGTTTCGGCAGATCATATATTCCGCCTACAGAAATTATACCGTCTGTACCCTGGCTGTGTATCTTATTCCTGCAAAGACGAGGTATAACAAAGCTTGTAAATCCCATTCTTTTCGCTTCTGATACACGCTTATCAATATCCGAAACTGCTCTGCACTCACCGGAAAGACCTATCTCACCGACAGCTATCAAACTGTCATCGACCGGAATATCCTGCATACTGGAAATAAGCGCCATGCATATAGCCATGTCTGCGGCAGGTTCATCAATACGAAGTCCGCCGACCACATTAAGATAAACATCATACTTGGAAAACGGTATTCCGAGACGCTTTTCAAGCACTGCAAGCAAAAGATATATCCGGTTATAGTCAAGTCCGTTGACCGTTCTTCTCGGAGTTGAAAATACCGTTGGAGCAGCAAGCGCCTGTATTTCGGCAACAATAGGTCTTGTTCCCTCAATTATACAAACCGCACAGTTTCCCGGCATATTACTCGGACGGCCCTCAAGCAATGCCGCCGAAGGATTCGGAACCTCAGCAAGTCCCTCTCCGGTCATTTCAAAAACACCTATTTCATTCGTCGAACCGAAGCGGTTTTTAGCAGCGCGTATCATACGGTATGCCATCTGCTTTTCTCCCTCAAAGCACAGCACCGCGTCGACCATATGTTCGAGTACCTTAGGCCCCGCTATACTTCCCTCTTTATTGACGTGTCCGACAAGTATTATCGACGTATTGCTTCCTTTGGCAAAACTTATCAGCTGCGCCGCCGTCTCCTTAATCTGAGTTATACTTCCCGGAGACGATGTAACTCTGTTTGTGTACACCGTCTGTATCGAATCAATTATAAGAATATTCGGTTCAAGCTTTCGCGCCTCTTCGATTATATTATCGACATTAGGATCGGTATAAACAAATAATTCATCTCCGAGCGTTCTGAGACGTTCCGCTCTAAGCTTTATCTGCCCTTTTGATTCCTCACCGGATACATACAGAACACGCCGTGTACGGCATAGTATATCCGATACCTGAAGCAGCATGGTAGATTTTCCGATGCCTGGTTCACCTGTAAGCAGAACCACCGATCCGCTTACAATTCCTCCGCCTAAAACACGGTCAAGCTCATTCATACCGGTTTCGGTACGTATAAATTCCGGTATAGTCAGTTTTGATATTCTCTCCGCAGATTCGGACGGTATAAGCGATGATACAGCATGATTTGCAAAAGCTTTCTTTTCCGGAACAGCATCAACATGTTCTTCGAGGCTGTTCCACGAACTGCATCCCGGACATTTTCCGAGCCACTTTGCACTTCTGTAACCGCATTCTGTGCATATGTATACCGTTTTCGGTGATTTCATTTTTAATGTCCTTTCTTTTGCAACATATAATTTTTATATCTGCATTTTTCATTATCTCAATAGTTGCAATCAATAAACTGCATCAGTGACGAAGCAAGCACAAGTACAAGCTTACGTTGATATTCCGAGTCAAGTAAAAGCTGCTCATCGTCATAATTGGAAAGAAACCCGCATTCTACAAGCACTGCAGGATTTTTTATTCTGTCCAGAATATATATAGCTGAATCCGCAGTTTTTATAGGTCTGTTATTATCAGGCTGAAGATATGTTTTAACTCCGCTTTGGAGCATCTCCGCAAGAGTATGACTCTCGTCGGCATTAGGAGAACAGTAAAGCTGTAAACCCGATACCGAAGTCTTCGGAAACTTATTCATATGTATGCTGACAAACACCGCGTCCGGATTTGCCTCTGCAATTTCCACTCTTGCGCGAAGATCACGCATTTTTTTAGTTCCTGAAGCACTCTTGCTTTCAAGCATAATATCGCTGTCGCGTGTCAGAATAACATCTATACCGGATACTTCAAGGAGATCCCTCAGCATAAGCGTTATCTGGAGATTCAGTTCTTTTTCGAGCGTACCGTTATCAGATACGGCTCCGCCGTCCATTCCTCCGTGGCCTGCGTCAAGTATCACAGTTCCGCGCGGCTTTGCAAATGCCGGAGACGGGACGGAAGGAGACGGAATAAATCTGACATACACATAGTAAAGCAAAGCAGACACCGAAAGAAATATAAATACAAACAAAATATATTTCAGTGTATAATAAAGAGAATTTTCTTTTTTTTCAAACAACAAAATAAGATCACCCACCACTTCAATACCGTAATGTTGGAAACACAATACAAATATATGACGCGGAGGGTGGTGTTATTACACGGATAATGTTGATGTATGGGACAAAATAAATTTATCGGGAAGTTTATATCCGCGCTTGAGTCTTTTAAGAAAATTCACTTCTTCTTTCTTGATATTCCGAGCATTCCGAGTATACTCTTACCTTTTATTGCAACAAAATATCCGAGTCCGCTGATTATTATTGCAGGGAAAACAATCAGAATAAATATGATGGGATTATACGGAGAATATGTCTGTATAATACCTATATACATAGACTCAATAAAACGAGCTATTGAACTCGCTATTCCATACATGTTCACAGCCCAATCGGGGCCTTGTGCAACATGCAGGACTCTTGATTCGGGAGTAAGTGAAAAATAGCTTATAACGATCAACACACCGAGAATAAAGTTAATAAAGTTTGCCGCCATGGAAATACATGCGCCTTTATACGGAGTATATCTTATGCGGCCGCTGTCAAGTTTGATCTTATCACGGGCACCGATCTCCCAAGCAACAGAATATTCAAGAAAAAGATAAAAGCATACGGAAAATACAGCGGCAAGCAAAAATAAAGTATCATTCTGCGCAGTAGCCATATGCATAACAAGTCCGAATATCATCATTCCAAACTGATTAACAATCATTTTTGTAACTGTCGATAAATTTTCCTTTATAAAATGAAGCATTATAAACACAGACTGACTTTGAAAAAGTCGGTTTTCCTTTCATAAAAAATTAAGATAAGCATAAAGTCGGAAAAATATCTTTATATCTAATAATAAACTTCAAATATTAACATTGCAAGCATAATATAAAAAGTTTACACTTTATCAAATATATCAGCAAAAAAAAACAGCGCTTACAATACACTTATTTCACTTTTTATTCGGAAAAGGCTTCCTTAAGCGTTTTCAGATTTTCTTTCATCAGATCGAGATAAGTATCTCCGTTATCAAACTGCGTCTGCGTCACATTATGACATGAATAAAAGCATCTTACAAAAGCTCCCGTCTCCTCTGAAATACTTTTTACCATTGCAGTATTGGACATATCAATATAAAAAACTGATCTTATATCCTCTTCTCTGATCTTGTCAACGAGAAATGCTATAGTTGCAATGTCAGGCTCTGTTTGTGCCGCACAGCCCGGAAATGCTGCATAATACTCTATACCGTAATCCTCTGTAAAATATCTTAAAGGAAATCTGTCTCCGAATACCATGACTGTATTTTCAGCGTTTTCAAAAAGCTTCACAAATTCCGTATCAAGAGCATTAAGCTCCGCTTTGTACTGTTCACAGTTTGCTTCATAATACGAAGCGCCCTCAGTATCAATCTCCGAAAGTTTATCCTTAATATATTCAGACATTTCCGATGTATTTCTAAGAGAAGTCCACACATGTTCATCATACTCAGACTCTGATTCATTATGATGATCGTGATGATCATCATGATCAGATTCATCATGTTTCATGCCCATCGTATGTTCCTCTTCAAGCAGCCGGGTACAATCCATAAGCTTTAATACATTAAAGCTTGTCATATATCTCAAGATTCCTTTCTGCAACAGCTGTAATTTCATCATCGGAAAGCCTTCTCAAAGAGCTACATCTTGCAATTTCCATATAGTCCTGATGATTGAAATTTGTAATCTTTGATGTTTTATCCCAATGGCGTATAAAATGTCCGTCAAAGGTAATATTGAAGCCTGTACCATCATCTTCAATATCTAAATATTTGCCGATGTATTTAGGCGGTACAGAATACTTTCTGCCCTCATAGGTAATCAATGATTCAACACTAACTTTCCTTTTGATGGTTTCCTTGAAATATCCTGAAAGAATATCAAGGTCTGTTTGTATCAGATATGGTTTTTCAATATCAAGTAATTCAAACGGCGGTTTATCTGTTGCCTGACATTTTTCAGAATTGATTTGTTCATTAAGCTCCATCGTTATTCTTTTAATGTCATCAAAGCAGGTTATGTCTCCGCTGTAAACCTTTAATCTGTTCACAAGCTTTGCAGTAACTTCAACTTTGCCCTTTGTTTCGGGACGGTATGCCACACAGGCTTTTGGAATGAACCCGCAATCAGAGGAGAACATACTGAATTCATCATTAAACACCGGTTCATTGTACTGTGTACGTGCCTTATCAATTATTGAACGCATATTATCAAAGAGGATTTCATGAGGTACTCCACCTATGTATTTAAACGCTTTAACAAGACATTCT
>CALGZV010000037.1 GCA_937934385.1 uncultured Clostridia bacterium
CGCTTCAAAACTGCGTAAATGAACGCCTTTGCGCGCTCTACGATCCTACAGCCGCTCTGAGCGACGAAGAAAAAGCACTCCTGCAGAATAATCCGTCAGACAAAAGCAATCTGACGGTCGATATTCCCGTAATTAACATGGGCGTCGGCGGCGAAACAACAAATACGATACTCGCGCGCAACGGCGCCGTACCTTTTCTGACAGACGGAAGCATAACGATTCCATCAGAATGTAAGCCTGTCAGAATAAGGCTGACCTGTGAGAGTGGCGCTCCGGTCGCTCCGCTGCTTCAGGGTAACGCAGGAATGGAAAGCGTTACGATCGGCGGTATAAAAGGCGTAATAACGCACGGGCAGGGCTATTTCTTCACGCGCAGCGAGCCCGGCGAGGAGACAAAGATTCCCGGCGGCACTGTAATAGTAACCGAAGGCTCCGGGAAATATCTCGATTATCTTCCCGTAATTTTTATAGGTCAGAACGGAGGCTATACAGGGTATTTCGACCTTGTCGACCAGCAGCGTGCCATAATTGAGCATCAAACCAAAAACGGAGACCGCTATATTATAATAGGAATGCACACCACAACGCCCGGCTACCGCGAGGATCTCGAGGAGCTTATGGTCGAGGAATTCGGTGACAAATATATAAATCTGCGCGAGTATATGGCTACCGACGCGATGTCCGACGCAGGACTCACGCCGACCGAACGCGATCTTGAACGCATGGAGCTTGGCTTCACGCCGTACAGTCTGCTCAGCATCGACGAGCTGCATTTTAATGAAGCGGGATATGAGCTTATAGGCAAGCTCGTTTATGAGCGTATGGATAAGCTTGGCTATTTCGACGGCGCAAAGCTAGCGCTCGGAATAAATGAGCAGTAAATTTACGGGTTTAGTACGGTATAACTTCGGGTAAGATATCCCCGCCACTATAGGCGGCCCGCTTACTTTTTTCAGCGGCAGTAAATTTCGCCGCTGAAAACGCCCGATGCGGGAATTTACCCTTTATCTAAAGAACTGCCTCGGAAAGCTCCGGGCATACAGAATCACATCGAAAAGGAAACAGAAATGGCGTCAAACAGATATGAAAACGATACCGTGTGTGGCGTTCTTCCGATATTCAAGGAAAGCGGAATGACTTCTCATGACGTTGTCGGCAGGATCAGGCGGCTGTACGGAACGATGCGCGTCGGACACACAGGAACTCTCGATCCTATGGCAAGAGGGGTACTCGTTGTGCTTATCGGCAGAGCCGCAAAAGCTGCCGAATTTATAAGCCATGAGCGAAAGCACTATGTTGCAGGACTTCGGCTCGGAATTACTACCGACACCGAGGATATCAGTGGAAACGTTCTGACACGTTCGGATATTCCGCAGAATATCAACATTGAAGCGCTTTGCAGGCAGTTCACAGGAACGTTGATGCAGGTACCGCCGATGTACAGCGCGATAAAGATCGGGGGCAGAAAACTTGTCGATCTCGCGCGCGAGGGTATAACAGTCGAGAGGAAACCGCGCCCGATAACCGTGTACTTTCTCAGTATCGAAAAAAGCAGGGACAGCACTGCTGATTATACTCTTGACGTAGAATGTTCGGGCGGTACATATATAAGGACACTTTGCGCCGATATCGGCGCCGC